>JAFUPI010000024.1 GCA_017481285.1 Agathobacter sp.
CCCATGGCTTTTAAAGCCGCAATGGTATCACCAGTGATTTCATACTTGCAACCGGTTTCATATTCGATACCTTTGGCATTTCCATTGTCATAAATACGTGCACAGTCTATTGCATCCTGTAAATTCATTCCATGGTCAATTACCTTGGAAATGACCTGTACTACCGTCGTATAAATACGAAGACCAGCTGGAGTTCCCAATGTCATATAAGGAGAACCATCCGCTTTCAAAATAATCGTAGGACTCATAGAACTGAGAGGATGCTTCTTTCCCTGTACACAGTTTACGCTGTTTGGATCCGTAGAGAAATCATGCATCTCATCGTTTAGTACAAAACCATATCCCGGAATTGCCACGCAACTACCGAAGCTGCATTCCAGTGTCTGAGTTACGGTAACAATATTTCCATACTTGTCTGCCACTGAAAATGATGTGGTAGAATCATGCACATACTCCGTTGGATCTCCTGCCATCCATGATTGAGAAGTATTGGTAATCTTATCTGCGATTGTCTTTGCATAGGCCTTATCGGTAAGACCAGATAAAGGTACATCCTCTACAAAATCGGTATCTGCCATATAAGCCTCTCGGTCTGCAAAGGTAGCCTTAAGTGTTTCGCTCCAAAGATGAAGATATTCTGCAGAATTTACCTTCATACTTCCTACATCAAAATTCTCCAGGATATTCAAAATCTGCACAATATGTGTTCCACCAGAAGAAGGTGGTGGACAGGATATCACCTGGTATCCACGATAAGTTCCTGTAACTGGCTCACGTAGATTGGCAGAATAATTATCCAAATCCTCCTGTGTCATTACACCACCATATTTTTTAATCTCAGCCAGCATTGCATTTGCAACCTCACCTTTATAAAAAGCATCTGCACCATTTTCCGCAATTAAGGTTAAGGTCTTTGCCAAATCTGGATTCGAAAACTCTTCACCAGTTTTATATGGTGCACCATTCGCCTTTAAATAATAGTTTCTAATCGCATCATATTTCTGAATCGATGCTAATTTTTCCACAGTCTGGTTGTATTGAAAGCTTCCTACATAAAAACCACGGCTGGCAAGTTCTATCGCAGGAGTCATAATGGCTTTGCGGGTCAACACACCAGAACCATACTTCTCCAATGCCAGTTCCATACCTGCAACAGTGCCCGGTACTGCAATCGCAAGTCCGCCTAACTGATTGGCAGTTCCATTGTTTTTTACATTTCCATTGGAATCCAGCCATGTATAAGCATTCTGTGCGGCAGGTGCAACTTCACGGAAATCAATAAATGCATCTTCTCCATCCGCGGTATGTATCAGCATGAAGCCGCCACCACCAATTCCCGAGGACTGTGGTTCTACGACACCAAGTGCATACGATACGGCAATCGCAGCATCAATCGCGTTTCCACCTGCTTTCAGCACTGCCAGTCCCGCCTGCGATGCATAAACGTTAGCTGTAGCTACCATGCCATTTGTACCTGTTGCAGAACGGTCACTTCGAATTAGGTTTCCATTCGCATCTACTGAAGACCAAATCAAGTCCACTACACCAGTTCCACCGTCATCAATACTGACATAATCAATCTGAGGCTCTGGCTTTTCTGTTATCTCTGATTCACTTGTAGTATCTTCACTTCCCTGCGTTTCACTATTTACAACATTCTCTGAATTTTCTGTGTTCTTGGAATCCCCGTTTCCACAGGCAACACAAGAAAATGCCATAACACAGGCAAGTAATAATGCAATTATCTTTTTCATCGTTTTACCTTTAAATCCCAGCATCTATTTTGCACTGTAAATTCGTTTTAATTCCACTCGGTCGATTTTTCCATTCGCATTCAGCGGAACTTTATCAATCAATACAATTCGGTTTGGCACCATGTAAGAGGATAGCTTCTCTGTAAGTGCTGCCTTAATCTGTGGCCCAGCTAATTCACTATCTGGTGCACATTCACAATAAAGTACGATTCGTTTTTTGTCACTGTCATAGATACATCCGCATTTTTCGATTCCATCTAAGCTAAGTGCTGCAACCTCGATTTCCCCAAGCTCAATGCGGTGTCCCATATGTTTAATCTGGAAATCCTTACGGGAGGTAAATACCAAATCTCCATTCTCATTATAGAAAGCAATATCACCGGTTTTAAAGTAGCGTCTTTCACCAGTTCCATCCAAATCTACTGTCACAAAAGAGTTTTCGGTCTTTTCTTTATCTCCATAGTATTCCTTAGCAAGAGCCTTGGAAGAAAGATAAATTTCTCCACTTACCTTCTGCTCCGTAATCACTTTACCCGTTTCCTGCTCTACCAATACAATCTTGCAGTTGGAAAGTGGTTTTCCCATTGGAAGGGATTCCGTATCCGCAAATACATCCTCCTTTTTCACTTCGTAATACAAACAAATACCCGCAATTTCCGATGAACCATATAGATTTACATAGGTCAAATCCGGCATCTCTTTACGCCATTTATTTAACTGCTTCATTGGAAATACTTCTCCAACGAAAAATACATTCTTCAATGTCGTAGGCTTGATATCTGCAAATACATTTAACTGTGTCAGTAAAGATAAGGCAGAAGGTACCCACGAAATTGTCCCTACCTGCTTCTCATTCAAATATTCCACCAATTTCACCGGCATAGAAAACAAAGAAGTCGGAATAATCTGCATTGTTGCCCTATTTTTCAAGCATAGATATATATCCTTCGCCGATGCATCAAAGAAGAATGGAGTCTGATTTCCTAATATTTCATGTTCCGCATAAGGATAAGTCGCAGAAAATGCTTCTACATAGTCAATCATAGCACCATGGGTCTTCAAACCGCCCTTTGGCACACCTGTAGAACCAGAAGTAAATATTAAATACAATGCCTGATCCTGTGCATCCGCATCATAAGCATATTCCAATGCCTCTTCTGAAATACCATCTTCTGTAAGCACTTCCGAAATATCTTCAATCGAAAGCAACAGTTCCATTCCCGACTGCTCGATAATGTGATTTTTCTTTTCTTCCTTCAGTTCAGGGTCTACTGGTACATAGAAATTTCCACTGTACAAAGTTCCCATGAAAAGAATCAGTGTATACTTATCTCTTCCTGCAACCACACCAATCGGTTTATTGGTATTATGATAGCCTTTTTCCATAAGAAAAAGGCCCACTTTTCTCGCCAAATCGCGATATTCTCTATATGTAAGTTTTCCGTTGCCGTCTTCTAAAGCAATCCTGTCCGGATTCACTTTTGCAGCATTTTCCAAATAATCTAATACGTTCATCATTAATTATAATCAACCTTTGTCTGATACTCGATAGAAACGATTTCGTCATTCTCAACGATAAAATAAAGACATCCGTTTCCTTTTTCGTAAGTATATTCGTTACCATTTACTGTTGTTGCTTCACCATATGCTTTGATCATATCGTCTTTCGACATATAAAGTGAAATTCCTTCTGTTGTCTTTACAAGGTCATCCTTAAAATAGATCGATGCAACCATATCCTTGCCATCCTTTGGATAGGTATCTAACTGGAAGCTGGAATATGTATAGAATTTGTCCATACCATCAAATGCACAGCTGGCTGCTTCGTAATAAGCCACTGGCTCACCCAGTTTTCCTACTACACTTTCAATATCTTCATTTACAGAAATTTCCATACCATCATAGGTAAATACATAGCTTGCATCATTTGTGGCATTATTTTCAGAATTATTATTTCCTGTGTTTCCACTATTATCTCCGCCACCACAAGCACACAAAACTACACAACTTACTGCAAGTAATAAGGTTAATAATATCTTTTTCATTGTTTTTTCGCTGCCTCCTCTGCAATCGCATCTTCAATCGCTTTCTTATACGCTTCTAATTTTGGTTCCCAAACAGATACATAGGCTTCCTCATCTCTGTGATCTGTTATGCCATGATCCTCTAACAACTTCGCACCTATGTAGTCAGACATTTTTTCTGCACCCGAAAGGTTCATATGCATACCTGCATCATAAGTATCAGTTGTATAATCGATTCCAATCTCCTCTGCCAGTTCTAAGAAATTGTAATAGGTAATATCATACTCTTCTGCATAAGCATCTACCTGTGCTTCCCATTCATCATACCAATGTGGGAAAAGACTAGGTGCTTTTACAAAAACAAGTTCGATTCCTTTTTCATCACAAAGCTCACGCATCTTATCCAAATATTCCATCGGATAATCCGCGAACTGGTAGTTCGCCAGTCTCTTTGGCTCTGGAATTGATGTTACTGGTCTAACATCTACTCTCAAGTAGTACCCCTCAAAAGTTACAGGGTCTTTGTGGAACAAATATTCAAAATCTTCCGCTGTCAATTCACTCCATCTGGTATGATAGCGAAGAATTGGAAAAACATAATCCAAGGCATTCTCATCCTCTGTCATAGATGCCTGAATGGAATTCCATTTTGCAGATGACCAGCGCATACCATCAATGGTCATGCGATTATAGGCTTCGTTCTCTGGCCCTGCATGCATGAGTGACATAATATTGAACACGACAACCTCTGGGGTCTCGTATTGCAAAGTATCCTCCAGCAGATAATAAGACTGCCAGATGAGCTGCTGTGCACTACCGCGCACATAACTGCTGATTCCGTATTTCTCCCAAAGTCTGCATGGAGAAATATTTTCATACACCTCACAATCACCCAAAAACAGGACATCGTGATTTTTCTCAGAATCATAGTATTCTTCTATCATCGCACCTTCGATAATATCGGTCATATATTTCGGTGTCAAAAGCTCCTGTAAAAAGGCCAGCACCAAAACGACCACCACTATCGTTGGCAGAATCTTTTGTAACACTTTTTTCATTTCATGTCTCCTTAGAACTGATTATATATAAATGAGCTTTCATCATAGCCCTGACCATAAGCACCTGCTAAAAGCACTACTACAAAAAGTGTCAGCCAGATAGCCGCACGAGCAGGATATGGCAATGCCAAAATACGCTCCCTCACCTGTTTTCTTCTCTGTAACATACTAACCGTAAAGATTAATACTACACCAAATAAAATAATCAGATAATCCGTTCCATTCAGTCCAAGTTCTAACATAGAGCCATCCCAAAGTGCTGAAATGTTCCATGTGGTAAACATACTGAAAAACATCTTGATGGTAACTGTTACATCACGGTAGCAGTCAAACATTCGAAGTGCACTCATAAGAAGAATGGTTCGTATTACACAAAATGTTTTGTACCAAAGCTTTCCTTCCACATCAAAACGATTGTGGAATTTTACATACAATGGTGACAATTCCTGTGAAATCAAAATAACAACACAGTTTGCCAAGCCCCAAACGATAAAGTTCCAGCTTGCGCCATGCCAGATACCAGTGGTAAACCAAACAAGAATCGTTGCAAGATAAACTGGTACACGTTTTCCAATATTTTCACCAAGAACCTGTCTCGCCTTCTTGGAAAGCTTCAACATAAATCCAGATACGGAAATTGGATAGAATATGTAATCTGTAAACCAGCTTCCCATGGTCATATGCCATCTATTCCAGTATTCCTTGATATTCTTGGAGAAATAAGGACGCATAAAGTTTTCTTTCACTTTAATTCCCATGGTTTCTGCAATACCGATGGTAATATCAATTCCACCTGTAAAGTCCGCATATAACTGAATTGCATAAAACATCATTGCCACAAAGAAATATACCCCTGGGTAATTCTCTGGTGCAGCAAGCAAGGTCTTTAATCCAATTAACACACGGTCTGCAATTACCAGTTTCTTAAAATATCCCCAAAGAATTCTCTGTAACCCGAAAGCTACCACCTTGGTATCAAACTTATGCTCTGCATATAAGGTTTCTGACAAATCATTATATCTGCTGATTGGTCCCTGTGATAGCTGTGGAAAAAATCCAACAAACAAAGCAAATTTCCCATAGCTGTTCTGGGCTTCATACTTTTCATTGTACACATCTACCAGATAACCAACTGTCTGGAAGGTGTAGAAAGAAATTCCCAATGGCATAATAATATCCAAATAAGAAATGGGCTCCATATTGGACACGCTGGTAATAATGCCATTGATATTTTCAATGATAAAGTTCGTATATTTGATCCCTATCAAAAGACCCAAATCAACCAATAATGCCAGGTGTAAAAACAATCTCTGTTTTTTCTTAACACCCTCTTTATATGCCTTTTTGGCCTCTCTGTCCAAGGTCGTTTTGTTCTCTTTTAAATACGCAGTTTTCTCCTGCGAAAGTCTGCTTATCTTCTTTGCAGCCAGATAAGTTGTCAAGGTTGTTATACTAATAAAAATCAGATAGGAAGGATCCGCACTGAAATAGAGCAGATAACTCGCTCCTAATAAGAACATCCATTGAAAACGCTTTGGTATACTGTAATAAATAACTACTACCGCTGCTACTGCAAGAATAAATTCATACGATGTAAAACTCATCCTTATTCTCCGTCTTCTAATCTTTCAATCATAGCCCAAAGTGCCTGTGCGGAATTGAAGTTCTCAGGAATAATTTCTTTTGCAGGAACAACAACATCAAAGGTATCTGCAATTTCAGAAATAATAGTGATGATATCAAAAGAGTCCAAAATCGCACTGTCAATCAAATGTTCTTCTGTTTCAAAATCTACTTCTGGGTGAAGGTCTGTTAAAATTTCAAGTAATTCGTTCATTTTTTATCTCCTTTTACTGTATCTTTGGATATTTATCTCTTGTAAAATTGTGGGAACCGCCATGACCATTGGAATACTCCAAAATCTGCGCATCCGTCCACATGAAAAACCATGTTCCATCAGCTCGTCTTGTTGGATCGAAATGGTAATATCCCTCTCCTAAATCCAACAACAACCACCAGTGATTGTTTTGAGTGGTCCAATCTGCTTTTTCTTTGGTAATAACCAATGGCTCAAGTCCGATACGCTCCAGCAATACTTTCGCTGTTGCAGCGTAGGTGAAACAATCACCACGTCTCTTTACCATTCCATCATACGCACCTTGTAACCAGTCTCCCTTTGGAGAATCGTTTACATAACCAATACTGCTTCTGGTCCACTTATAAATCGCATATGCCTTTTCACGCAAGGTCATGGAATCATTTATAATACTTGCAAGAATATTATCTGCATAGCCATTGATTTCATCTAAGGTATGACCGCCTGTAGAAGGTTCTACTACTTTTACAGTAATATCTTTCGATGTCGTATTTCCAGACAAATCTGTTGCCGTACAATGCACCACATAACTTCCTACTGTACTTAAATTCACTGCAGAATTGTCAATCTCTAAAGCAATATCAGCAGCTGCATCGCAGTTATCTTCCACACGAATGCTTTTTTTGTAAGAAATCGTGCCGTTTTTATCTACCTGAATGTAGGATGTATGAATGGTTGGTGCCGTGGTATCTTCTACCACTAATGTCACATTTTCAACGATCCCCTGCACCTGTATTTGTATCGAATGTTCTCCTACGGTTGACAAAATCGTTTTATCTGGTTCGGTTACGTAAGAAGCCTCAATATGATCATCTAACACAAATACATTGGCTGGTGGAAGTTCGCTGCCGCCTTCTATTGTATAACTTGAAACAACACCTTTTACAATAAGTTCCGTATTTTGCGAGGTACTATTATTATGAGCATCGGTGGCCTTTATCGTAACAGTCTGGCTGCCTAGCTTGGTCGTATCCGGTGCAGTCACAAAGCTGTATGTAACCTTTGTCGCATCATTACAGTTTAAAACCAAATCTTCCGGCTTGCATTCCTCACCATAATTTACTGAAAGCTCCTGCAAAGTGATTTCTGGCTGCGTTGTATCCACTACGTCTACGGTAACATTCATTGGAATGAGTCCCCATATCTTCACCAAACATTTATAGGTTCCAACTTCATTTGTATTAATTTCTCCTGCAACTGTGGAATAAGCCTTAAACTCCTTTTTCCACACAGTGTTTACATCAAATGAATTTCCTGCTTCAGATGTTACGTGAAAATTAAAGTTTGATATTAAAAAAATACTTGCTGCAATTATCACCACAGCCAATGCCAAGGTCACACCGCCTATGGCATAATATTTCTTTATATTTTCCTTATCTTTTATGTATTTTTCTATAAGTTCCATGATGCACCCCTTAATTGCTCATACGTATACATAGTATACTTTATCACATTCGACGTTTATCGACAATATTCTTTTTCCACAAAAATAACGGCATAATCACTTTCGATTACGCCGTTTTCTATAAAGGTATTCCTTTTTACTCTATTATTCTGCTATTTTTGCCCATCGCTTTCATACGTACTTTCTTATCGTACATATCCTCATCTGCACGATTGAACACACTCTCATATGTGCTATCCATCTTCTTGTTATAGCTTGCATAGCCGATAGATGCCGATGCCCAGATTTTTCCTTTTTGATGCTCCACGACTTCATCGAAGCTCTTGCAATAGTTTTCACATTCTTCTTCCGTTATGTCATGCAGGATTACAGCAAATTCATCCCCGCCGATACGATATAGATTTTCTTCGCCGAAAACCTCTGCAATCATCTGGGTAACCTTAATAATCAACTCATTTCCAATTTCATGTCCGAAATTATCGTTAATATATTTTAATCCATTTGCATCTATAACAAATACAGAAAATTCCGCCTTTTTCTGCATGATATCATTCTTGAGGAAAGCAACTTCCTGTAAATAGGCCGTACTATTTTTTACTCCTGTCAGCTTATCCGAATAAGCCAGATTATTGATATAGCTGATTTTAACTTTTAACTGTCGTGCCGTTTCACTCAGACTTTGTGCCAGAGTTCCAACCTCATCATTGGAGCGGATATTTAATTCCACATCCAGATTTCCCTGTGCGATATCCTGAGCTGCTTTATCCAACTCCTTCAAAGGACGAATAATCGTTTTTGCAATCTGCATTGTGATAAAAACAAAAACCAAACCCGTCGCTAAGGCAATCGCTACAATTCGACATACCAATGCATTGAAATCTGCATTAATTTCATCTTTTGGTGCAATAACCGCCATAATTTTGCCATTGGTTAAAATGGTAAATGCAGCCATTTTTTCGCGGCCATTGAAGGTCAAATCATAAACCTTGTCATTTCGAATGAGTTCTTCCTGGCTCACATGTGACAAATCTTCACTTAAGCCGGTAATGTTCGTTCCAGAAGAGAACTCTTTACTATAAGCGACCTCAAATTTTTCATCTGTCAAGAATGCATATCCAGTTTCATAAAGCTTAATCTCATCAACCATATGAGTAATATATAGCCAGTCAATATCCATACCAACGATACCGATAAGTTGATTGTCTTTGAAAATAGGCATCGCATAGGACACGATAGTTCTACCCGTATTCTGATTTTCGTATGGGTCCATCCATATCGCATGACCTGCTTCTACTGGTTCATAATACCAGCCCACATGCTCCATATCATCCTTTGGATACTGGGTAATATTTGTATTTTCTTCCAACTCCAATTCCCCAGATTCATTGTCGATTAACCAGTAAAATCCTTCCGTAGGCCCAGCAATTTCTGGATTTAAACGAAGATAAATACCAATCGATCCTTTTGTGTTAATCGCGATATCATAGGCAGCTTCACACATATGATTCATATATGTTTCACGATAGGTTTCGTCCTGAAGACGCTCTGCACTAACCAAATGATTGGTTGCCAACACTGCCATTACCTCGGAAGACTGCTCAATTCGTCCCAACACGTTATTGAGTTCCTCTGCTTTTTCCTGACAGGTCAGGTTCATCGTAGAAACCACACTCTTGTCTAATTCATCTCGAAAGCTTGCAATTCCCAATCCACCTATGGTAAGACTCGAAAACAAAATACCAACTAAAATTAAAAATATAATTTTGTTTTGAATAGAGCTCTTCATGGTCTTACCTCCTCTTTTGTAAACTTTGTCCCCCAATTTCTTGGGGGACGTTCTAAATATTTAGATTGATTTCTGTTTCATAAAGAATTCATTAATCATCTGAACAATCTGGTCTGGACTGGTCGTCTTAAGAATATATCCCTCCGGTTTAAGACTCAGCACCTGCTGAATACTTTCCTTATCATTCTTACTGGTCAAAAACATAACTGGAATATTGCTAAATTCAGCTTCGGAACGAATCATTTCCAAAACCTGTTTTCCGTTTAACACAGGCATTTCATAATCTAAAAGCACTAAGTCTGGTCGATTGGTAGATAAGTATTTGATTGCCATAGTTCCAGAATTTGCGAGAATTACCTGATAGCTATCCTCTAACCATCCTTTCACATTGCGAAGCATTGCGCCTGAATCGTCTACTACCAAAATCTTCTTCTTCGTGTGTTTTCCATTTGTTTTGATGTATTCATCCATATCACTTACGACAGCTTTTACATCAATCGGTCTCTGAAATTCTTTCCTAAGAAGCTGTTTTGGAACTAATTTACGGATTTCTGCCAGTTCATTCACATCACCAATAACAAAAACTGAAATATCTTCTTCTACAATTTTGTCGCGTAAAAATACCAATGCCTGCTGTTTCTTCACCAGTTCTTCATCGGTATACATCAAAACTGCCGTGATATCCTCTTTTACCGCATTAATCTCATTTACACTGGTTCCAACTGTAATTACATTATAGCCAAGCCCTTTTAACTGCTCCTCCATTGCAATATTTAAATAACTTCGAACCTCTGTAAAAACTAATATATTATGCATGATTTTCTAATCCTTTCATGACTATTTCTGCAATTCTGCTATAAGCACATCTGCTAAATTCATAACCTCTTCCATTGCAACATCTGCTACGTATGCACTTAAGCTTTCCACTTTGCTCTGACATTCCTCTGGGAAAGCAAATCCCTCCAGCTTATGCATCGCTTCATCTGCACCATCCAAATCAAAACAATCCATGGCATTTTTCAGATTTTCTAATTCTGCAATGATGTCTTCTACAGGAACATCCTGTTTCTCCTGCTCCTTCATACGCGCAAATGGCTCTAAAATTGGTTTGTAACTTCTGTACAATGATAACACATCAGGTGTCTCTAAGGCTAGCGTTTTTTCATCTTCCGCATTCCCCAATTGTTCCAGTCGGTAGAACTTCTCTGAAAGCTCCATTGCACCAATCATACGTGCCGTACTCTTTAACGCATGTACCTCAATGGTATAATCACGAATCAAGCCATCTGCCAGGCATTTTTCTACCTTTGTAGATTTCTGATCAATTAACTTGTAAAAGTCCCCTAACAGACTTACAAAAAGTTCCTTAGTTCCAGAATTCTGGATACCTTCCTTCACATCCAAGCCTTCAATTACAAGGTCTTCTTCCCCGCTGGTCTGTTTCTGCATAGCTGCAATTTTTTTAGGGTCGTCTATAATCACCATACCTAGTGGAAGCCATCTACGGATACATCCACAGAGTTCCTTTAGCTTAATTGGCTTTGGTACAAAATCAAAGAAGCCATTCTCTCGGAACAATTCCCTTGCCTCCGTAGTCGCATTTGCCGAAAGTGCAATAATTGGAAGGTCTTGGAAGTATTCACCTTCCATCTTACGAATTTCTCTTGTCGCTTCTACACCATCCATGACTGGCATCATGTGATCCATTAGGACGATATCATAATGATTTTTCTTAATCTTTTCGATGGCCTGTTTTCCATTTTCTGCAGTATCCATCTGAACCTGCAGTGGTTCTAATAAGCCCTTCGCCACCTTCAGGTTCATTTCATGGTCATCTACGATAAGAATCTTTGCATCTGGTGCCACAAAGCAAAGTACATCTTCTTCGTTTTCTACCGTAACGGTCTCACCATTAATCATCTGGCAGAAATTCAAGCTGTACAGTGGCTTGTTCATAATCGAAGCCTGCTTGTCAGAAAGATTCTGCTGCATTGGATTATGCAGTACACAAAGTTTCGTTTTACATTCGCTCATTCTCTGACACATGGCCATTGTTAACATATCTACGTCATCTGTAAAGATTATGGTCGCTTTTTGAGTACCTTCATACACATCTGCAAACTCAACACTTTGGAGTCCATATGCCGCTACCAGCTTCTTATACTGTTCTTCCACGAATGAATTGATAAACTTACCAGAAACCACCGTATTTTCTAGGTACTCTGGTTTCACACTTGCAGCCACTCTATCGCTGCAAACCTTCTGTGGAATATTGAAATAGAAGGTACTTCCTTTGCCATACTCACTCGTTACACCAATGGTTCCACCCATCAGTTCCACCATCTGTTTGGAAATAGAAAGGCCTAAACCTGTGCCTTCCTTGAAATGATTTTTCTCTTTATCCACCTGTGAATAGGTTCCGAAAAGCTTACCAATATCTTCTTCTTTGATTCCCTGACCAGAATCCTGAATCAAATACTTCATATTTATTGTTTCATTATCAATTGGCTCTGCCTGAACAGTCAGTTTAACGAATCCAGCATCCGTAAACTTGATTGCATTATTCATCAAATTAATGATAACCTGACGAATGCGTTGTCTATCTCCGTATAGCACCTCTGGCAGCTTCGTATCAATATCATACAAAAGCTCCACATCCTTATCTCCAATACGATTGAGGAAAATCATGGACAAATCGTGGAAGGTAGACATTGGTTCATATTCATCCTTAATAATATCCATCTTTCCCGCTTCAATTTTAGAGAAATCCAAAATATCATTAATAATCGTAAGCAAAGCATCCCCTGAGCTTCGAATATTGTTTAAATATTCTCTCGTACTGTCAGGCAGATCCTCACGAAGAAGAATGTCCGTCATCCCAACGATGGCATTCATAGGGGTACGAATCTCATGCGACATGTTAGACATGAATGCTGATTTCGCTTTATTTGCCTCTTCTGCTCTTTCCATTTCTGCTTCCGCACGTTCTTTTTCTGCCTCAATCTGTTCCAATAGCTTGTGATGTTCTGTATTATCAATCAGGAGCATGCTGTAGCCGATAGTTCTACCTTTTTGGGTAATCGCTTCTACTTCTTTTACGAAATGTTTATCCTGTAAATCTACGCAAAAGCTATAGTCATAGAACAACTTGATTACATCTGCCGGTATCATCTGGCTTTTTTCCAAATCCGAAAGCTCTGGGAACAAAGCCTTTGCAGCAGGGTTCGCATCCAGATATCCATACTGATTATCTACAATAATCAATGCATTCTCTGTATGTTCAACAACCCAATTTCGCCCCTGGTCTGTAACGTAAAAGAAATTTCCACGGATTACGCCAAGAATAATCGCTAAAATAGAGAATGATGCAGATAAAGGAACGATATCATATGGTATCAGGAATAATAATCGAATATGTAAAGCAACCACGATTACAAACTGTGCACCACTAAGTCTTGCCAAATTGTATTTCTCTTCGGTTGCCTTTACCTTAAACATACGAATTGTAGTTACAATCATTCCTACGATAAGCATAATACAAAGAATGCAGTTTCTTACCATGTATAACACACTTGGTACGGTCTGTACTAAATTCAGACCTAATGCATCAAACCTCTGAATATTGATATCCAAAAACACCACATGAAATGGATCGCCAATAAACAGATTAAATAGAAATAGGATTTCTACGCCTGCCCATACCGACAACACACTGGTACGTAGTTTCTGCGTTCCCAAATTTAAATAAGTTGCCACAAAAAGCATAAACGCAAAATAAAACAAGGTGTTTGCCATATACAAAATCTTGTTCGCAATCAATACTGCAGCCTCAGAGCTTGCACCAAGCATCAATAAATAAATACAGTTGATAAATAAGCATCCAACGTTTGTCAAAAGCAAACTCATGGATGGTTTACTTGGCTCTTTCCTAAATAAAGCAATACAGCCCAAAAGTGGTATCACAACCCCTAAAAGCTGTAGCCATGGTGCAATTAGAAGTAATCCCATGTTTTCTTCCCCCTACTTCTTTTTCTTTCTATCCAAAACCTACTGTCCTAATTCCTCTGTCAATGCCAGAATCTGCGGTGCAATACGTTCTCTTTCCTGTTCTGTGATTTTCTTAAACGCAGGATAAGCGAATACCATAAGAATAATTCCTATACCTCCCAAAACAATACTTGGAATTAGTAATTTCATTCCAACCACCAAAACCATACTCATACCCCCGCCAAAAATAAGCGTTCCAGCGATTCCCATAATCAGCCCAATCACTGTACCTTTCTTGGTAACAGAAGCATCCAGCTTACGAAGCTGTTCCAGTTTATCATCTGTTTTTGGAATATATTTGCTCTTGATTTTCTCAATTTCCGCCTGCTGCTCTGCGGAATATGTATATTCAAACGTTTCCTTACTGTTCTCCATTTGCATTTAACTCCTTAAAATCTTTTTTCACGCCAGCTATCATCATAGCACCAATAGTATTAATCGCTATCGTAACTGCAAGTCCCGTCATGGTATTCATAAGCCCCACATCTACAGCCTCTCCTTGTCCGCCAAAACTGGTAAGCATGGCTACCTGCAGGGTAAAAATAGATACAATTGCCTTTACCATATCGATACGTTTGACTGCTGCATATACAGGATTGGTACGTTCTCTGTATTTCACCATATTGATTACTGCCATAGTAAAACAGTAAAACGTAAACGCCGCTAATCCTATGGTTACAATCATGTGATACTCGATGGTCTGCTTCTGTACGATAACCATAAACATAATCACAGACACCGCAATATTCAAAAGCATAACCAGCCAGCCACAAACCTGATAACTTTGCAATCCTCTTCGATGTTCCTCCGTTTCACTCAACCCTTTTTTCTGAGAGCGGAAAATTACCACAAATCGCATCAGACTCAAGATCACATTATAGCCCGCCATAGCAAAAAGCCAGTTGGAATTATAAATAAATCCTAAGATAATCTTAAATGTTGCGAAACAGAAGTTAATCAAAAGACCACGATACATGGAAATACGCATACGTAAATCCTTGTCCGTTAAATAAGTATAGCTGTATTTATTGGCATACAGCCCACTTTTTACTCCCTTTACAATCTCCGGAATACGGGCGCATACAACTACCAAGGTATAGAATGCTACCACGTAAAACAAAATAGCCAATAGATTTTCTTCTAAATGATTCACAAATATGTAGATTAAACCAACTACCGTAAGATTAAAGAGCAAAAACACGATAAACGTGTGTGGAAATAATAGACTTAAGCCTACTTTTTTCCAATCTATTTCCTTTTTCTCTACATTTTCATTCTCTAAACTACTCATCTTTACTTCTATTCAATTTCACCGTAAATGTACTGCCCTCACCTAAGCGGCTGCTTACGGATATTTCTCCTTTACATATATCAATGACACGTTTTACCAGTGCCAATCCCAAACCATTGCCTTTGGTTGCATGGGAAGTATCTCCCTGATAGAATTTCTTGAAAATATTCTGTCCTGTCTCTGGTGACATTCCGCAACCAGTATCCTTTACCTGAATATATGCGTAATTCTCATCTGCATATAAATTTAATGTCACTACACCACCTGCTTCCGTAAACTTAAGTGCATTGGAAAGCAGGTTGTTCCATACCAGACTAAGCAGCTCTTTGTCTGCTTCAACAAAAACGCCATCTGTAATATCCGTTTCAATTTCGATTTCTCTGGATTCCCAAACGGATTCAAATTCCAGCATACATTCACATAGCTGTTCCCCAAGATCATACTTTTCAGTATTTGGATAAATCTGCTGATTTTCCAGTTTATTCAGTTTCAAAATATTCGTAACAAGAGAGGAAAGACGTCTGGTCTGATCTGTAATTGCCTTTCCATATTCGATTCGGTCTTCATCCGCCATTTGTGGAGCCTGAAGCAAAGTACCATAGTTCTGCATTACTGCCATAGGTGTTTTCATCTCGTGAGAAACATTTGCTACGAAGTCCGTACGAAGTGTTTCTACACTAGATAATTCCTCAATCATATGATTTAAGTAGGTGATCACATCATCAAATTCATTACCACTATTTGGTCCTTTTATATAATCAATACGTACCGAAAAATCGCCTTCTACTACCTGATCCAATACTTCTCGAATCTGCTGAATAGGCTTGGTTACGGTATATTTTCGATACCAGGTATCTGCTATCGTGAATATAACGGCCAAAAACACAATATTTCCAGCAATAATCACTCTTCCATATTCTCCATGCAGCTTTCCGCTTTCCATATAACTGAAAAATAGTATAAAATTTATAACTACAATAAAGCTGAACAGCAAAATCCCCATGGCAAATCGACTGAGCCATCTTAACCAAGTTTTACTCATTATTTCAACACCGCCTTATATCCAAGTCCATGTACTGTTACGATTTCGAAATCCTCACATTCTGACATCTTGTCACGGATTTTGGTCATATATACATCTACGGTTCTAGGACCAGAAAGTGACTCGGCATCCCAGAATTCTTCCATCAGCTTGGTACGGGTAAAGGTTTTCTTTGGATAAGATAAGAGCTTGTAAAGAATATCAAACTCCCTTACTGTAAGAATAATTTCCTCACCATCCAAATATGCACTATGTTCTTCTGCATCCAATACTAATTTACCGATTTCCAGCTTCTTGTTGGTATTAATCTTGGCTCTACGAAGCAGTGCTTCCACACGAAGGAGAAGTTCTTCCAAATCGATAGGCTTAATCATATAGTCATCAATCCCTACACGGAAGCCTTTTCTCTTAGACTCGAAATCATCTCTTGCAGTCATAAAGATAATTGGAATCTCCTTGTTCATATCTCTTACATTTTCTGCAAACTCAAAGCCATCGGTCCCTGGCATCATAATGTCAGAAATAATCAAATCAAACACAGTCTCATACATCAGGTCATAGGCTTCTTCTGGCTCCATTGCCCCTTTTGCCTCAAATCCATTCTGATTTAAATACGAGCACACCGTACGGTTTAAATCTTTATCATCTTCTACTACTAAAATATTGAACATAATCTTGCCCTCCTCATTTACAAAAGCCACCTTGGCATATTACTTTTGATTATCCCATAGCTTTGTTAAGGAAATGTTAAACAGTTTCGCTTTCTTATAACATTCATAGCAATACTGCATTTCTTCCATTGAAATCGTTTCATGAGAATAATGGTTTTTCTTCACAATATCCATGAATTTGTCCCATTCTTCCTCGCTGACATTTGTAAATTGTTCCACTAACGCATTTCGATATGCTACATCGCTCCATTTTCTCTGGAACCAGCTACTTATCTTTGCAACACGTAACCTTCCATACAATCTACGGTTGATGCGTCTTACCGCTCGACGGGTCATTTTCTTCTCGATTTCCTTCGACAAAATAGCTTCATAACGAGAAACACCATACTTCACAGATGTAAACAGCAGGCCACCAAGCACTGCAATTGCCCCCACAATTCCCAAAACTTTTACGACTTTGCCCAAAAGTTTTGGATCATCGGTATTCTCATTTCCAGCTATTCCGTTCCCTTCCGTGTTCTCTGTTTCCAGCTCCGTCTGCGTATCTTCCTGAGGTTCTTCAACCTGAGAATCCTCGATTTCAGTCTCTGTATTTTCGGAAGGCTGTTCGCTTTCCTCGGATTCGGACACTGGTTCTTCATCTTCAAATTCCTGCCTATGAAGTTCCGAAGTATCCTCCCAGCGCTGCATATCATCTTCCGATGGCAAACTTCCCAAGCTACTGCCCGGAGTTGGATCTACTGGAATCCATCCAATATTATCCAGATAGATTTCCACCCATGCATGAGCCATGAAATCACCAACCTGAGCTTTATATACTCCCGTCTCCTCATCCGCGATAAAGGCAGAAGGCTTCACTGCATAACCAGAGATATAACGCGCCGGAACCCCAGCATTTCTTAGGAGCAAAGTCGCCGCACTGGCAAAATGCATACAATACCCCTCATGACTTACCGTCAATGCATATTCAATCGGGTCCATTCCCGATGAAATCTTGTCTAATTTCAAGCTATAAGACATCTGGTCTTCTAAATATTCACATACTACCTCTGCACATTTTAATCGTCGATAATTTTCATTCTGCACATGACCTAGCACCTTATAGTCGTTTCCTGGCAAAAACCTACTAATAACCTCTCCTGCCTGAATAAGATATTCCTCATTCTCTGGCACCTGTAAATAGGCCTCAGACAATCCATTTAAAAAAGCAAGTTCTTCGGTTTGCTCTGTCAAATCGATTGGTTCTCCATAGCAATACAGTAAGGCATCACGATTGTCAAAGCCTTTTTCAATTCGGTCATTTACCCACATCCAAAGATTCAAATTGGTCCAGACTTCTAAGCCTTCGCCCGTTATCTCCTTATCCCAAATAGCTTTCTTAAATAGATAGTCCCCCATAAGTGTATAGGGCTGGTCTAAAGAAGTATAATCCACACCATATGGTATATATGCTACATCACCCGTTGTGCCTGTATATTGTATTTTATATTCTCTATCCCAAATCAAATTGGCTCCATAATATTCCCTCATGCGTTCATACAGCATTTGGAAAATCTGCTCTGCCACATCTTCTGTTGACTTCCCTGCTTTTCGACAAGCTGCTTTTAACGCCGAATCATCGTAGGTCCAATTTCCATCATTATAATTCGTAGCATAAAAACCTTTGAGATAAACGGTACTATCTGGTTTCTCATTCATTTCGATTTCCAATACCGTTTTTCCTGTATATTGAGGTGCATTATTATTCAACTGTTCCCAGTTAAAATGCAAATCAATCTGTAAAAGCTTAAATATATTGAAGCTATCGAAGCTTAGATTGTTCTGCCAATTCAAAAGATCCTGTTTCGCCTCTTTCGTTGCTAGATTTTGGATATTTTCTCCAAAACCTGCGCCTGCCAAAAGCACACTAATCCAAACCAAGACCAATGCGACTGCTTTCTTCGCAATGGAAGTTCCCCCAAGTAACACAAGAAGCATCGCTGCAAAAAACATATATAACAAACCAGCACCAACCGGCGATAATCCTACCACGAGCTCCAGCACCAGTGCAAAGACAGGGAATAGTACCAAAAGAACCCTCTTTTTCCAGCCATATGCCAAGAACCACACCAATTCCCAGAGAAGCATACTAATTGCCGTAAAAGCAACTACAGCATTTGCTTTTTCAGTGCCTGCACCTAGATATAAATTCATTCCGTAATAAGAATTAAAATGTGGCAAATAAATCCCTGCCAATTGGATGAATCCGTCAATTATTCGCTCAAGATTCACCAAAACATAACCCACAGGTATCAAAATTCCAGCCACGCGGCATGGCAATACCAGTTTTTTCAAGTAGTTCTTCGGCCATTCATACCCTAACCAAAGCAGGAATGCAAAAAGAACGATGACCCACCAATCCACCTTCTCTAAATATTCCGGGAAATGCTCTCCAATTATAGAAATGAAAGAAAACCACAATAAGCCTATGGCTCCCCACAGGCTAACTGTATCTAAGATATTCTGTTTCCACTCCTTCTTCTCTTTGCTATAAGAGAATCTCCAGTTTTTCACATTCATCTTTTATCTTCTTTTCATCTAGTTTCGTTAGAAATTCGCCGTTTTTATATAATTCCAGCCTTTCATTTATCAAAATATCATACAGATACCATTCGCTCTTGTAATCCTTACGATATTCCTCTCGCACATTTTTCTCTCTTGGAGCAGCTTCTCGAAGATATGCATCCAGGAAAAGATAGAAACTTTCTTCATCATCCACTCGAATACGACGAATACCTTCTTTTTCCACACTATACCATGTTACAAAATGTGGGCATTTTTGGTCCATCAAAGAATAGGAAATGCTTGCTACCAAGTCTAAATATGCACCTGCATCAATTTCCTTTTTCCGAAATGCTTTCGCCTGCAAAGGATGCAATTCCATCATCAATACCACTGCACAAGCCTTCGGCAAACTACTTTCCTTTACCATCAGGTTGTCCATCTTAGCACTGAGTTTCCAATGAATACTCTGTAACCTATCCTTTTCCCGATATTCGCGGATTTCAAAGGTTTCTCCGCTATCATGTCCCGGACGAAAATCGTCATATACATCTGCATCTCCCAGGAAATTACGGACAGCCTCGGTAATCCGCACATTTGCAGAATACACCTCTGGCATAATCAGCACCGAACTAAAATCCCTGCACTTTCGTTTCAGATAAATCAGTCCAAACAGACTATAAATTTTCATCTGTGTCACTAAAATCTCATGACAGCCAGCCCCTTTTAATTCCATCTTTAGCGAATATTTCTGCTCACCCACGGAAACATCGGATATAGAAATCCACTGACTCTGTCCCTTTTTATGTAACACATTTTTATGTTCTACCCGTACTTCTACTTTTCCAGCTGGGAGTACGCCTTTATTTCGAATCTTTATATTCACTCCAACCGGACGACCGGATTCCGTCATGGAGATTGGAACTTCAATATGACATTTCATCGTAAAGATGCGATATATCAATTCCACTATGGAAACAAAAAGCAAAATACCCAATGCATATCCAATGGTAAGCATCACGGTATTCGTGTACAAAATTCCGAGATAAAAGCAAAGTCCCACTATCAGTAGAATAATGATTATACTAACCACGATACTCTTTCTTCTCCATATAGCTTGCTGGCTGTGGAACTTCCGATAAAATCTGATCCAATACAGCCTCTTCTGTCACATGTGTTACTCTTGCCTTTGTGTTCAGCACAATACGGTGTTTTCCAATATCCTTAAACACCTGATACACATCCTCCGGTGTCGCATAGCTTCTGCCTTCCAAGAAAGCCCATGCCTTTGTCATACGTACACAAGCCAAGGTTCCTCTAGGACTGATACCTAATTCAATATACGGATTTTCTCTCGTACTCTGTACCAGCTTGCAAATATAAGAATATACATGATCATGCACCTGTACCTGCTCTACAACCTCCTGTATCTGTGTCAGGGCTTTTGCATCCAAAATACCTCTTACCTGTTCCATATCATTTTTTATACTTTTGCCCTTTGCAATAGCAATCTCACTATGCAAATCTGGATAACCCATACTCATACAAATCATGAAACGGTCCAACTGAGATTCTGGCAAAAGCTGTGTGCCCGCACTTCCCTTAGGATTCTGAGTGGCTATAACCACAAAAGGGTCTGGCACTGGATGACTCACACCATCAATGGTTACGACGCTCTCTTCCATAACCTCCAAAAGTGCTGACTGCGTTTTCGGTGAAGTACGGTTAATTTCGTCCGCAAGAAAAAGATTACACATGATAGGCCCCTGACGGTATTCGAAACGTCCTGTTTCTTTCTGATACATAGAAAAACCTAAAATGTCTGCCGGCATAACATCCGGTGTAAACTGCACACGCTGATTCATCAGTCCCATAGCACGCGAAAAAGCCACTGCAAGAGTGGTCTTTCCTACACCGGGTACGTCCTCCAACAAAATATGCCCGCCTGCAAGAATCGCTGCAAACGCCTTTTGAATACGGTCGTCTTTTCCCGTTACTACTTTTTTCACTTCATCCATTACTAAGTTCGCACATTCATATGCTGTCGCCATAGTAAATCCCCCAATTTCTATATTTTTCTCTATTTCTTTGTGGAAACTCCACCTGTTCTCTGAAAAAAGGCGTACACCGCAGCCTCATAGCTCGGTGTATCCACACAGTGACTCATCCCATGTGCTGCACCTTTAATCAAAACCAGCTGCACATGGTCTTCTCCAGCCAACTGACAATCCATACTCATCGAGCATGGTACAAAATCGTCGTCATCTCCGTGTAATATAAGTGTCGGAATCTCACTTTCCTGTACTGCTTCTATCGCAGAAGTTTCCTCCACATCAAACTGTCCAATCCAGCTTGCACTTAATTTCGCCAATGCATATGTCGCTTTTACTGGAAAGCACATCTGCTTAATGACACTACATAAAATTGCCTTCGGTGAAGAATACGGACAATCCGCTATAATGCCTATTACATTTTTCGGCAAGCCGATATTCGATGCCATGAGTACTGTGGCTCCTCCCATGGACAAGCCGCTTAAATACATCTTCTGATTTTCTCCAAATCGTTTGGCAAAATAGTTTACCCAGCAACGAACATCGTAACGTTCCTTCACACCAAAGGTAATCGTCTTTCCCTGACTTTTTCCATGAGCTCTCTGATCTGCCAAAAATACATTAAATCCCAGTTTTCGAGTGTAAAGAAAAATCCCATTGCCATCACGGATTGCACTGCAGCGATATCCATGAAAAAACAGAATGAGTGGAGCATCGTCCTTGAGATGATAATATTTCCCTGACAACAGAAGTCCATCATGTGATAACACCTGTACTTCCTCGTAGGGAACCTCCATAACCTCTTTCACACATTTCGTAATCGTACCATGATAAGCATCATATTTTTCCCCATGGGGTAACGAATTGTCATCTCCCATATATCTTTGATTGGACGAGAAAATCACATCATATAAAACAACTAAAAATACTACAAACAGCAGTACCAAAACTACCAAAAACCAAACCACTGTAATTACTTCCTCAATTTATTTTTCTGCCAACACAGACTACTTAGTCTGATGTTTTGAGGCAAAATATGTAGGAATCAACGTAAGCACACTCATAATACCTGCTGCAAAAAACAGCATATTCGATGGTGCCATACCCACATTTCCGTTTATTTCCACTTGTGTACCAAAATTCTGAATGATGATATTTGCAGTAGATGGACCTAATACCATCGGAATCATTACGTTAAAAATGATTCGCACGCCTTCAAACTGCCCGAAGTTTCCTTCTGGATAAAGATTCTTGGTCCATGCAGTTGTTGTCTGCATAATAAGCACATAACCAATACCTGCCAGAATAATACCTGGAAGGAGAAGCACTATCGTTCCACCAGCAAAACCAATGACAAACAGACCTATCACAGAGAATATAATGCTGGCAATAATCATCTTTACATGCTGGCCATTGTTAATCGCCTTCGTTGCTGGAATCGTCGCTAAAATTGCAAGGCCAAGTCCAACGCCCTGTAAAATACCTGACATACCTTCGTCATATCCTAAAACATAAATAAAGTAATTACCGATATGTGCATAGTAAAAATTAAAACAGATAAAATATACACAGCTAATCAAAAATACACAGAATAACTCTTTGTTTTCTTTTACGGTTTTAAAATTAAATACCGAAAATACCTGATGCCAAAATCCCTTTTCATCGCGGTTTGGCTGAAGGTTTTCACCTTCTTTCATGAGAAGAAATCCTACGGTACCAATCACCATTACGGATACACCCATAATGATAAAGAATGCAAAATAATCTAAGATACTAATTAGAATACCGCTGACAACTGTTCCAACGATAGTCGCAATAATTGGAAGTGCTGCCAAAGCTGCCCCAATCTGTCCGCGATTCTTTTCATTGGAAATATCCGTGGTCCAGCTACTAAATGCAGCATCATTTCCCATACTGCCAAAGAAACTCATCAGTGCATCCATGGCAACAATCATAACTGCCGCTGCAATAATCTCATTCTTTGGAAGGAATTCAGACACTCCAAATAAAATGGTGAAAATACCCCAGAGCACATATCCAATAAAGATAAATGGACGTCTCTTTCCTTTTCTATCACTCATTGTTCCCCAGAAGAAGGTACTAAATGTGGTTACAATAGAGGAAATCGCCGTCATCCAGCTAATAATCCACGCATAAGGCCCAATTTTCGCATAAATAAAGGTGTTAAACCATTGATTTTCTACATTCCAGCAAAGCTGTCCAGCTAAACCTACTACCCAAATCAATATCCATTCTCTTCTGCCTATTTTCTCAAGCATATTTTTCTTTTCCATAATTATTTCCCTTCTAATGTATTTCTATGCTTCTTTTGTATATACTTTTTCAACAAATGCCTGCATCATCTTCAAATAACGTTCTGGATCGTTTACGATACATTCTGCATGATCCACGCCATCGTATAGATGCAGCTCCTTATATCCTTTATTGACTTCATACATTTTTTCACTATGCCAATGTGCCGTAAAAGTATCGCTTGTCCCATGCACGAAACAAATTGGAATTTCGTTTTCCTTCAAACGGTCAATCGGACGCACCTCACTAAAACTATATCCGAAAAACAATTTTCCATAAGGCATTGCCCAATCTGCCAGCCAGCCCGGCAAATGAAAACCGTCCTGTACCTTCCAACGAAGTACCGGAAGTATTTCACTGTAGCCACAGTCATTTATAATAAAATCTATCTTTGGCTTATGTTCTAATGCCATAAGCTGCAATCCTGCCCCCATGGATTCTCCATGCAGACCAATTCGAATATCTCTTCCATATCTTTCATAGGTGTCTTCAATCACCGCCATCAAATCATGGGATTCTCGAACCCCGAACGTAATGGTGGCTGGTTTATTTGCCCCATGTCCACGATTATCATATATCACGCAATTATATCCCAGCTTTCTCCAAAGAACTGCATATTTGTACATCCCATAACGGGTACTGGTATATCCATGCGATAATACAATATAATGTTTATTCTCTGGATCTCCTGGTACAAATCCAACCCAAAGCTCATGCCCATCAAAGGTTGTTACTGTGTGCTCATTTTCTATTTCCAGGCTTTCCCCCTGCATAAAATCATGCTGCTTTATATAATTCAGTTCATACTCTAGTGTATGCACTTTCGGTCTTACTGCAAATCTCGCCATCAAGGTCAAAAACACCGATACCAATACAAAAACAACTGCAATTACCCCAATTAAGAACTCCATCTTATGCCCCTTAAATACTAGTTTTTGGTAAAATTACCCTATTGTCCACATTATACTCCGAAACAGCATTCTCATCAACCAATAACTAACGATTTCATCAAAAAAAGCCCCCGGCATCTGCCGAGGGCTTTTAATAAATCTTTTATTATAATCTAGCATCAAAGAGACCACAGAAACTATCGATAGGATCCTGTCCTTTGAACGCTTCTGGTCCAGCCATAAGCTGTTCTACTAATGCATCGAGTGTAGTATCTAACTTATCGTATGCATTGATGTATGTACGAGCCTGTGGCATATCAGCAAGCATTGTAGGAGCACCTACACCGATTACTACTACAGGAAGTTCGAATACATACCATGGGATTTCTCCGCCGCCTTTTGACATACCAAATGAAGGTCTTCCGTTAGGCACATCACATACAGTAAGGATGATATCCTGTCCTGCTACGAAATCTGCAATTGCATTCTTACCAGCAAAGTACATGTCAATCGTTGGTTTTTCACCAGCTTCAATCTTCTTCTGCATAACATCAAGTGGACTTTCATAAACAAATGCATCGAAGCCTTTTTCGATAAGACGTTCTTTTAATTTCTCTGCAGCACTTGGTCCACCGCCATAGCCCATCATCTTCATAAGACCATCCATTGGGCCTGCTGCTGGCTTAATGTTTACAATCATAACTCTCTTATATTTTTCTGGAGTAATTGGTAATACATCAGCATCTTTATATTTAACAAGAGTGATTGCATCTTCAGAAATTGCTTTCTGCATATCTTTATACTGTTTTGCACCAAGTCCAGCAAGAGCTTCTGGTCCAGGAACCATAGCTTCTCTATCCATTTTATGAAGACCCATCTTAGCTTTCAAGCCGATGATTCTTGTAAGAGCTTCTGTCATACGTTCTTCTGAAATGATTCCATTCTTGTATGCATTACACATTGTTGTGAAATCTTCTTCTGGATCGTTAAAGAATAAGAACATATCACAACCAGCATTGATCGCAAGTGGAAGCATATCTACACGTTTCATACGGTCTGTCATACCAACCATATGAGAAGCATCGGTTACTACCATACCATTGAAGCCTAATTTATCACGAAGAAGTGTTGTCATAAGGTCATATGATAAGGTAGCTGGCATCATGTCATCATCTTTGATATCTGGATTTAATGCTCTTGTATATGTAGGCATCATAATGTGTCCACCCATAATAGCATCCAAACCAGCATCGATAAGTTCTTTATAAACATACCCATATGTAGCATCCCATTCTTCTACTGACATATCATTGATATTGTTTGAAAGATGAGCATCTCTAAAATCAAGACCATTTCCTGGGAAATGTTTTGCAGCACATGCAAATCCACCAAGTTCATGAGCACCTTCTAAGTACTGAACACCCATTTCAGCAACTAGTTTTGGATCATTACCAAATGCACGGGAAATAATTTCTGTATTCTGCCAGTTATAAGCAATATCTACTACTGGTGCAAATGCCATATTACATCCAATAAGTTTAGCTTCTTCATTTGACATTTTACCAAGTGCACGAGCATATTCAGGTTTTCTTGTAGCACCGATTTTGATACCAGCACCGATTTCTGTTCCACCAGGTGTAGCACCATCGCCACCTTTTTCTGTATTACATGCGATAAATGCTGGAACCTTTGAATATTTCTGGATATAACGGTTCTGGTTCTGCAATTCATCTGGACGACCTGGATTGTAACGGCATCCACCTAAATGATAAGTTCCGAGTAAGTTTTTTACATATTCTTCTTCTTTTGACTGTGTCAGCTGGAAAAACAACTGACCTACTTTTTCTTCGTCAGATAAAGACGCGATGGTTTCTTCTACCCATTTAATATCTTCGTCTGACAGGTTGTATGGTTTCGCTTTCAAATCAACCATTCTGTGTTACCTCCCCTATTTGTCTTACTTTTGGTTTCCTTTTGCGTTGTTCGACCCTTATTATCCCTTAATCCCTTTATTACTACTCAGCTTCTTCTTCGCTGAGATTGCAATACTCATCTACAACACGGTTATATTCATCTTCTGACTCAATGTTTCTAACAGTAATTTCATCACCTTCATCTGAAACACTTTCAAAAAGATATAAACCTTCATCGCTGAGTGTATCTCCAATTACTTCTGCACATACAATGTATTTTTTGCCTTCAAATTCGAATTCATCTGTGATAGCCCATTCCATTGTTTTACCATTCAGTTCATAGGTAAATGTGTCATATTCTACCATATCTTCATCTTTTAAAATTTCTTCGTTTGCCATACTTTCCTCCATTTATCCGACTTATTCCAAGCCCTTAATTGCCATTTTTAATCTATCCATAGCTTCCACTAATTTGCTATGTGGAAGTGCAAGATTCATACGAATACAGTTTGGTCCATTGAACGCGCTACCTGGCTGCCAGATAACACCTTCGCGAATACCTGCTGCATATACTTCATCGATATTTCTTCCATGCTTTTCACACCATTTCGTGAAATCTGGGAAAATCATATAAGTTCCTTCTGGTTTCGAAATTTCGATGCCTTCAAATTCATTCGCAAAGAAATCGCAAGCATAATTTACGTTTTCTGTAAGCACCTGACAAAGCTCGTCTACCCATTCATAACCTTCTGGCTTGTACGCACCGATAAGAGCATGTACCGACAAAAGATTCGCCGCATTATAATGACCTAAAGAAGATTCTTTTCTTACACGATCACGTAAATACTTGTTATAAATAATGTGGTAGCTGCCTACCAAACCTGCTAAATTAAAGGTCTTGGATGGTGCATATTCTGCGATAACGCGATTCTTAGCATCTTCGTTGATAGACTGCAGTGGAATATGCTTGTTATCCGCCAAAATCAAATCTGACCAGATTTCATCACAAATAACCATTACATCATGCTTCTGGAAAATCTCCATCGCCTTTTCCAATTCCCAGCGTTCCCAAACACGGCCAGTTGGATTATGAGGCGAACAGAAAATCGTTGTGTGGATATTATTTTCCACAATCTTCTTTTCCATATCTTCAAAATCCATACGATATACACCGTTTTCGTCTTTTACAAGTTCGCTATGAATAATATCATAACCATTATTCTTAAGTGTCATGGTAAATCCGATGTAAGTTGGTTTATGTATTAAAACTTTATCGCCCTTGGAACACAACACACTAAGTGCAGAAGCCACACCGCCTAATACACTATTTTCGTATTCAATGCACTCTCTGGTGAGACCTGTCACGCCATTTCGTTTTTCATGCCACTCAATAATAGAATTGTAATATTCATCTGGTGTAATAAAGTAACCATATTCTGGATGATTTACACGCTCGATAATCTGCTGTGGCACAGTCGGCACCGTAGCAAAACTCATATCCGCAACCCACATAGGAATTGGTTCAACTCCCTCTTTGATATCAATCCCCTGTGTCATCATACCATAGCCATCCACTGCCATAGTATTTCTTCCGCCACGATTCATAATCGTTGTAAAATCGTATTTCATCTCTTCTTTCCTCCGAAATTTGCACAGTTGTACACGATAAAAGTATTATAACAGAAAAAAAACATTTCGTATAGTAACAATTACTTAAAAACTCACAAATCTTCCATATTTTTTGTTGGTATTTTATAATTTTTTAAGACTTTCATTGTGCACAATCGTTGACCTTGTTCACATTAGAAGCTATAATAGAGGTAGCGTCACTCTAGTGACAACCTTGAAACTATTTTTAGGAAAAGGAAAGAAAGGGAGGATTTTTACATCATGAGACAGATTTACAATCTCAACACAAAATGGGCATTCACAAAAGATGCTACAGAAGCACCAAAGACAATGCCTGAAAAATGGTACTGGGTTACTTTACCACACACTTGGAATGACATCGATGGTCAGGACGGTGGAAATGACCTTTACCGTGGAACCGCTTACTATGCAAAAACAGTAGAAAAAGCTGACTTGCCAGTAGCTGACCAGTATTACTTAGAATTCAACGGAGCAAACTCTTCTGCTAAAGTTTATATCAATGGCGAAGAAGTTGCTGTTCACCACGGCGGATACTCTACATGGAGAGTAAATGTAACAGACAAATTAACAGATAAAACTCTTATTGTAGTTGAAGTTGATAACTCACCAAACGATACTGTTTACCCACAGATGGCTGACTTTACCTTCTACGGCGGTCTCTATCGTAACGTAAACATCATTGCTGTTAGCGAATCACACTTCGACCTTGACTACTATGGAGGTCCTGGTATCGCTGTTACTCCAGAAATCGATGGCGACGATGCTACAGTTAAAGTAGACGTTTACTTAACAAATGCAAAAGCTGGACAAGAACTTATGTACACATTAAAAGACCAGGAAGGCAATGTAGTTGCAGCTGATAAGGTAGCAGCTGATGAAACAAGCGTAACCTTCCGTATTAAAAACGTACATCGTTGGCACGGACGCAAAGATCCATATCTTTACTCAGCAGAAGTTTGCTTAGTAGATGGCGATGGCGTTCTTGATAACGTAGCTACACGTTTTGGCTGCCGTACATACGAAATCCATCCAGAAAACGGATTTATCTTAAACGGCGAAGAATATCCACTTCGTGGTGTTTCTCGTCATCAGGATAGATGGGGTATCGGTAATGCATTACTTCCAGAACACCATGATGAAGATATGGACCTGATCTGCGAAGTAGGTGCTACTACTATCCGTCTCGCTCATTATCAGCATGATCAGTATTTCTATGATCTCTGTGATGAAAGAGGTATGGTAATCTGGGCAGAAATCCCATATATCTCAAATCATATGCCAAACGGCCGTGAAAATACTATTTCACAAATGAAAGAACTTGTTATCCAGAACTACAACCACCCATCTATCGTAGTTTGGGGTCTTTCAAACGAAATCAGCATGCAGGGCTCTAGCGATGATTTATTAGACAACCACAATGTATTAAATGACTTATGTCATGAATTAGACAAGACTCGTCTTACAACAATCGCTATCGTATCTATGTGTCCAATGGATGACCCATATGTACAGATTCCTGATACAGTATCTTGGAACCACTACTTCGGATGGTACGGCGGTACAACAGCAGACAACGGTCCTTGGTTTGATGAATTCCACAAGAAATTCCCTAACCTTCCAGTTGGATGTTCAGAATACGGCTGTGAAGCTCTTAACTGGCATACATCTGATCCACAGCAGGGTGACTACACAGAAGAATATCAGGCATACTACCACGAAGAACTCATCAAACAGCTCTTCACAAGAAAATATATGTGGGCTACACATGTATGGAATATGTTTGACTTCGGTGCTGATTCACGTAACGAAGGTGGCGAAAATGGACAGAACCATAAAGGTCTTGTTACATTCGATAGAAAATACAAAAAAGACTCTTTCTATGCTTACAAAGCATGGTTATCAGATGACCCATTCGTACACATCTGCGGCAAACGCTATGTAGACCGTGTAGAAGATGTTACAAAAGTAACTGTTTACTCTAACCTTCCAGAAGTAGAGCTTTTCGCAAACGGCGAATCACTTGGTAAAGTAAAAGCTGAAGACCACTTCTTCTACTTTGACGTACCAAACAAAGGTGAAACTACACTCGTTGCAGTAGCTGGCGACCAGAAAGATGAAAGTTTCATCCGCAAAGTTGCTGAATTCAACAATGATTACAGATTAAAAGAACAGGGTGCTATCCTTAACTGGTTCGATATCACAGAAGTTGAAGGACATATGTCACTCAACACCAAATTAGAAGACATCATGAAACAGCCAGCAGGTATGGCTCTCTTCGGCGAATTTATGACTACTGTTATGGGACCAGCTGCCGCTGCAGCTGCTGGCGGAGAAATGAGCGGTGATATGTTCAAGATGCTTGGCAGTTTCACTATCCTTCGTCTCCTTGGAATGCTTCCAAAGGCTGAAGGTGCTCCAGCTGTGACAAAAGAACAGCTCCTTGCAATTAATGAAAAATTGAATCAGATTCCTCTTGCATAGCAATGAATTTGTATTGTAAGTAATTTATCTAAATAATACGAAAAACAAGAAGTGCACATTATATCACACGAAACACGACTTTCGCTCTTAGTGAGCTCGTTGCGTTACTAATCTCATAGTCTCCAAAACAGGAGCCTATTCGCTAAGTAACGACGGCTCCCTAAAGGTTTCGTTTGATATAATGTGCACTTCTTGTTTTTCTTACTCTATGGAAAAATTTACCTACAATATAAATTCATTACTTCAACATAAACTTCTGATTCAATTTCTCTCTATTTGCTCGTCTATCGGTTACGTTTCTCTTTTAGCTTTTCTACGTTCTCTTCCACTTGTCGTTTGTGCAGTGGATACCAGAACCAAAGGATAACACCGAGAAGGGCGAATCCAATGGCTGGGACGAGGGTTGAGATGTTGAAAATTCCTTCTCTTACACCAGCTTCTACTACTGTCGTATCTGAATAGCCAATCGCCGTCAATAGTGTTCCCACCAGGCCAGCTGCTCCTGCCTGTCCCAGTTTTCTAGCAAAAGAATACAGAGCATAGACAGAACCATCCTCACGAATTCCATTTTTTATTTCTGAATAGTCGATAACATCCGTAATAAGAGCCCAGGAAATCATACTGAATACCCCCAGTGCCATCCAGCAAAGTCCCTGCAAAAACACATAGACCCACACATTTTGCGGACGAACCACATACAAAAGCAGACAAACTGCTGCCGCAACGAAGCTGGCTACTACCGCTACTTCTGCTTTTCCAAAACGCAGCGAAATCGGTTTTGCTATCGCTGCAATCAAAAGCGACCCTGCCAGCATTACCACCATGGACACCGACTGAGCAGTGGTATTTCCATAGTAAATTGGAAATACATAATTAGCCATCGACTGCAGGGTCATCTGTGCCAAAAGCATTACAATAGATGCCGCAATAATGGAAATTAATGCTTTATTTGTAAAAGCATTTCGCAGCATAGCAATTACATTATTATCCTCTTTTTTTTCTGCATTCGACGTAATGTGTACACGCTCCGTAACCAATGTATAACAAATCAAATAGGATATGACGGCACAAATAGAAAATATCCCAGCAATCGTGGTGAATATCTTTCCATTCAATACCATGATTCCATTTCGCTCCTCATAGGCAATTACAGGAATAATAGCCCCTACAATTACACTGGCAAAGGTTGCACCGATACTTCGATAGGTAGACAGCGACTGTCTATCACCAGGATCTGCAGATATCGCCGATGCCATAGAGCCATAGGGAATATTAATCGACGTGTATAGAAAAGAACCCCATATAATATATGTCACAAACAAATATCCTATTTTGAATCCCACAGACATATCAGCTAGACTGCTTTGATAAATCAAAAAAGACGCAATTGCCACAGGTACACACATTCTTCGAATCCATGGCCGAAATTTCCCATATTTTGTGGTGGGACTTTTATCACAGATTCGTCCCATCGCCACATCTGTAAAGGCATCTATAAAACGTGAAATCATGATTATCGTGCCTACCACAGCTGCTGGCACGCCCATCACATCCGTATAAAATTTGAGTAAAAAAGTGGAAGACAACACAAACGTAAAATCGTTTCCGATGTCTCCCATTAAATATCCTATCTTATCTCTTAATCCAAATGGTTTTGACATAGTATCTCCTCCTCGCAAATTTCGCGATTAATTCTCTACTATGATTACCAATTTTTCATAATATATTATAATTTCATATGAAATTTTTACAGTTTTCTCCTCGTATCTTTTTTACTCAAATACACATTCTAATCTCGAAAGGAAGGTGTATATCATGGCAAAGAAAAAAAATCAGCAAACCAAAACTAACAACAACGCTGTTAGAAACAGTTATTCTGAAAGCAATAAGAATGCTTCTAAGAATAACACAAGCAACTGCTTCAAAGATAACACAAATAATGAGTCCTCAAATAGCACTTCTAACTGTCGCTAATGAATTGAAATCAGAGGGGTTATTCGCCCCTCTCATATTTCAATGTACATATTATTCTTTTATTTGATCTGGAAACTTTCTACGTAAGAAAGCCACCACAAACGGTATCGCAGCAAATCCTGTTAAAACATCCGCCAATGGCTGTGAAATCTGCACCCCTAAAAGTCCCCAGAAATGTGTCGTAATTAAAAGTGTCGGTATAAACATAAGTCCATTACGCATCATGGATAAAAATGTCGATACCTTTACCTGTCTCGTACTCTGATAAAGCATATTTACCGGAATTGACAGCGGTAAGAACATTGATCCAATACATGCTGCACGAAGTGGTAATACCCCTACTTCCATAACAGCAGGACTCTTTTGGAAGGCATACACAATATGCTCCGCAAGAAAGATGCTTGGAAGTGCAAGGCACGCAACCATGCAAAAGCCTATTGCCATAGTCGCTACCAAACCTCGTTTTACGCGATCATATCGTTTCGCCTGATAATTAAATGATGCCACTGGCTGATATCCCTGACCGATTCCAAGACCCACACACGTTACAAACATGCTGAAACGATTTGCAACACTCATTGCTGCGATAGCAGCATCTCCAAATGGTCTTGTAACATTGTTTAACAAACCGCCTGAGAAAGAGGACAGCCCTTGTCTAACCAGCGAAGGAAATCCCACTTTCATAATCGTCGTATATGTATTAACATTTCTACTTATTGCAGAAATCCGAATACTACTTTCTCCCATTTTTCGGAAGAAATATAACAGAATAAAAAAGCTGATCGTCTGGGATACCGCTGTCGCAATACCTGCTCCTAACACACCACAATCAAACACAATTACCAAAAGATAATCTCCAAAAATATTGATAATTCCACCGGATACCAATCCAAGCATGGAATAAAAGGATTTCCCTTCATATCTCAAATCGTTATTTAACACAAAAGACGTCATAACGATTGGACAACTTAGTAGCACGCAGGCGCCGTATTGTTTTGCATAGGGCAGAATCGTTTCCGTACTTCCTAATAGTCTCATAAATGGGTCTAGGAAAAGCAATCCTCCTCCCATAAGAATAATCCCAAAAGCTAACGCAGTAAAAAAAGCAGTCGACACATATTCCGTGGCCTCTTCCTTATTTCTATCTGCCAGTGCCTTGGAAACCATAGTGCCAGCACCCTGACCTATCATAAATGCTATTGCTTGAATAATGGCTTGCAAGGTAAACAAAATCCCCGTAGCGGCCTGCGGACTTTCTCCCAAAGTACCCACGAAATATGTATCCGCCATGTTATATAAACTTGTCACCAACATCGAAATTGTCGTTGGTATTCCTAGAGAAACGATAAGCTTCACCAGAGGAGTTTTCGTCATTTTATCATATTGCGTCATTTTAAATTGCCTTCATTTCTATAATTTCAAAGCTTGAACAGTGTTCAAGTTATATATTTTCGTTATTCCAAGAATGATATTGCAGATTTCATACCATATATCTCATCAGTCTCAAGTACCGCTCTATTAATCGCTTTTCCTAGCACATGAGCTGCCAAAGTCCCTACTACATCTGCACTGGATTTTACTTTTCCAGTAGCCATAGCATATACGGAGTCACCATCCATAGAGGTATTGACTGGGCGAATGGTTCGTGCGATACCATTACTAGCCATCGCTGCTACTTTGTTCATCTCTGCTTTATCCAGTTTCGCATTGGTAACGATACATGCGATAGTTGTGTTTAAAGAAAACAAGCTTGCAAGTTGCAGAAGCTTTACTGCTTCCTCTTCGCTGGAAATCATGGCAGTCTTCTCCTTGTTCATAAGACCCGCCAGCTGTTTCTGAGAATCCATTTCAAACACATCACCAATGGCGTTTACTGCAACAATAGCACCTACCTGAAGCATACCAGCCTGCACTGCATAACAGCCAAGACCTGACTTCATCGAACTTTCTGCACCATGAAGTTTGCCTACGGTTGCCCCCATTCCAGCACCTACGTTGCCATTTCGCTCTACATTTTCTTCACTGTTTAAACACGCAGCATACCCCATGGAAGCATCCGGACGCACTTTTCCATCCACACAGCCCAGGTCAAAAATACAAGACCCTACTACGATAGGCACAATCGCATCCCCTACCTTAACACCGCGGCCTTTGCCTTCCAAATAACGCATGACACCGCCTGCCGCATCCAAGCCGAAAGCACTTCCACCACTTAAAAGCACGGCATTGACGCCATCATTGCTCATCAGTGGATTAAGCAGCTGATTTTCTCTGGAAGCTGGTCCTCCACCACGCACATCCACACCACAAATTGCCTTCTTTTCTGGCAAAATGACGGTACAGCCTGTGGCATGTTCTTCGTTCTGAGCATGACCGATTTTGATACCTTTTATCTCATGTAAACTAATTTCTTTCCAATCACTCATATGGTTACCTCTTACTCAACATTCTTTTTATGTTTTTCCTCAAAATCTTGAATTTTTTTAACCAGTTCTTCTGGCACTGGTTTATCTTCCATAATATAAATCAATGCTTCTACTTTATATGGATTTTCGTATTCTAACTCTGTATCCAAACTAGTTACCTTTATACCTAATTTTTCAGCTCTTTCTATAATTCGCTTTCTTTTCTCAACTTCCTCTTTTGAAATCGGTTCCGCTGAACCAAAAGCAATAAACGGAGCTGGTTTCGTTTTCTTTTCTATTGAATTCTTATATTCTTTCATCATAACCGATTCCTACCTTTCTTATATTCAATACCATATTTTGAAGCATTCTTTAATATATGTTTCATTGCCATTGTACCATTGTTTTTCTTGTATCCTAATTCATAATACTCCTGTGCAATCTGAGCATACTCAGCAAGAACCTTCTTATCAAAATCCTTCATCTTTACTAATATATATACAGATGCATCATTTCCCACTACTGTCATCATATATATAGCATCATTATTACAAAAGGTTTTAAAGTCTTCTCCTGAAAAGGTTCCTGTACTTGGATGATTATGCATCATCATAAGCTGATTTTTCCTTGCATTCATCAACACTTTAAACGCTTCAACAGATTCTTTAATATCAACTGTACAGTCTTTTTTGCCTTTTATCTTCCAATAATCCCACGTATGAATATCAAGCAATATTCCTACTTCCATCAAATTTGTATGATATTCTTTATTTAATTTCTGTGCTTCTTTTAAAAGTTCTCTATGCAATGCTTGAATATATGTATTTTGCTCATTGCTAAAACCATATATATGCGTCTTGGGAACTTTCGAAATTGCCACATCTGTTATATCTATTGCACGATTCCGATTTTTCTGTGCCAACAACTCTCTGAAAATATTACTCATACGTAAAATTCCCCCTCTTATTATAGCCTTTTTTGCTATATTTGACAAATATTATGAATTAGCTTACTTGGATATTTCGGCTGAACCGCCACAAAATAAACGAGTGTTAATCTATGAAACCTTGAATCAGGTTAGTCATGTGTAGAAATTATAACTGTATAAGAATACTACCACCATCATTCTAAAAACACAAGGAAAAAATAAAACAGCTAGACATTCGCAAATCAATGCCTAGCTTTTAAAACATTTCACATCCTGATTATCTATACTTCTATCTCGTTCTCATCAACAATAAATTTCTTACATTCTGAACAATGATACATAATAAGTCTTCCGCTTTGTGAAAGCGAAGTTAGTTTTATTACATTTTTATCCAAAAGCTGTTCCATAAAACTTCTATCTTCTTCCGGAATCCATTTTAAAGCAAATCTCTCCTGGTCCACCCATCCTCTTTGCATTCCATTCTCACAATATGGACAAATCATAGTTAGAAACCTCCTAATTTTTGTATTCTCATTCATTATAAACCTATTTTTTATAATTTACAAACATATAACAAAGGACTGCCATAAGGCAGTCCTTGCATTCATTCTATACTTAATTATATATATTGGAATTTGTGACTATAACAAACCGAAAGTTTCACCTCTATTTATTATCTGATACTCCTTCTTTTGTTGCTAATGCAATTAAGTTAAGTGTAAGGTTAAGTGTATTCGCAATAAACGCAACAGCAATCACTAATACCATTACAATAAAATCCCTAACTGTGTTCATTGGTAACAATATAATAATAATAATTGTTAATACAGTTGTAAGTGCTAAAATACACATCATTATCTTTTTAAAAGTTTGGTAATTCTTTTCTACCCCTTTTAATGTAACTGTAATATTCTCTTCTGCTATCTTTGTAAATTCATCTCCAGAAGCTCGTTCGCCACCCAATATCTCATTAATACTTATGTTATAAATATCACTAAGCATATTAAGACACTCAACAGGCGGCATATACTTGCCAGTTTCCCATCGAGAAATTGTTTTATTACTAACACCAAGCTTTTCGCCTAATTGTTCTTGTGTCATTCCATTTTCATTTCGTAATTCTTTTAAAAATAAACCTATCTTTTTTGTGTCCATTCACAAGACCCTCCTCTGTTTTAATGCGCCTATCGTATCACGAAAGACATACAATTGTCTTTACCATAAACAGCGAATGGCCATAATAGCGATTAATATTCATACAAACCTCTTGAGCAAATTCAAGTTTTTCTAACTGTTCTACATATTGGAATTGTTATTGCACTCCATTAAAATCTGTTTTGCTATCAAAAGGACGATTAAAAGAACCTATCTCTATTAAATTACCCTCAGGGTCTGCAATATAACAAGTGCGTTGTCCCCAAGGTTCTGTTGTCGGTTCTAATATAGGACGAGCACCTTTTTCAATCGCCTTTTTATATTCCAAATCGACTTCTTCAAATGTATCAACATACAATGCAATTTCAAAATGACCATTGAATCCCTTTATATATTCATATTTTCTACTGGTCATTTTCTCAAAGTTTTTTCGTTCATAGAGCATAAAAAGTGTTCCATCTTTGATTAAATATACATTTACGGCATTCTCTCCTTCAGTAATTTCAAAACCAAGAACATCTCTATAAAAACGAACCATTGTAGGCATATCATCTACAAACAATCCAAAACCATCAAGTCTCATCTTTATTACCTCCACAAACCCAAGTTTTTCTAACTGTACTACATAATGGAAATTAATTCTACCTATTCATTTTCCAATGAGTCCATTTTGCACTATTAGGTATGTCAACATATGTCCTTACAGCATTTCCACTTCATCAATGTTTTCAATTCGGAAAAGTCTTGTAATAGTCCCCTTCTTTTTATCCTCATAGCGAATCTTAATCCATTCATCATCTGTATCTAGCACCTGACACTGAATCCATGAATCCACCAATTCAATTTCTTCGTCAGGCTTAATTCTGCACTCTTTTCCAACTAATTCATTAATCAACTTTGAAATGACATTTTCTCCTTTTCCCTCCTGATTATGTATACATAATTCTCTCGCTACCAAACATCTTAGTAAGCACTACTACAAATATACCAGAATATAACGTATTTGCTACACAAGTGATAATCACAGGGAGCATCTGGTAATCCATAGAGAATACACCACTGATACACTGCACGGAATTATAAATTGGAATCAGATACCAATACAATTCTTCAGGCATGCCACTGCTCATCATATTTGTAACACCTACAAGAGATACTATAATCATAAGTGGGCTGGCCATGGTACTTGCTTCTTTTACGGATTTTGCATAAGCAGAAATAATCGAAATCATTCCGACAATCAGTAAAGTAGTTGTAATAATTACGAGCAGGAGTACTGCATAATCTGCAACTGAATAACCAAATTTAACATTTTCTAATCCCGAACCACCCATTAAATTTGGAAGTGAGAGCATAATCCCTATAAAACTAGAAAGACCACTTAATAAACCAAATGTACTAAGACTGATCATCTTGCCAAGAGCCAAATCTCTACGTTTCATTGGCGTAACCAAAAGTGTCGCTATCGTGCCACGTTCTTTCTCGCCTGCAATGGATTCTGCCGATACAGAAAGACATCCACTAAACAACATCATAAGAATTAACATTGGCATCATCATGGAAATGACCATCGCGGAAATATCCTCTTCGGTCGCCAAATCATACTCTTTTTCGCCCTGACAAATATCAAATTTATTTGCTATGGACTGCTCAAAACTATTTAAGACCTCTCTCATAATGCTATAGGCACCGCTAGATTCGGTATTTGCTGAATTGTAATAAATCTCCACATTTGGTGCAGGTGTGGTTGCAGTCATCACATCATAAGCAAGCATTTCTGCATCAAAATTCTCTGGGAATACTACCAGAATATCTGCTTCATCTTCGCGAATCGCATCTTTTACTGCATCTGCGTCAGCCTCCTGAATCTTTGAGATATTCACTTCCTCTACTTCTTCTAAGAAAGCCAAACTCTGTGGCATATTTACCACATTAATTTCGTACACATAATTCTCATCTGGTTCATACATTTGAGACATTCCGTCTCCCATAAAGCTATACAATGCATAAATGAGTAAACCTGGCATAAGCGCTGTAAATACCATTCTCTTGTCGCCGAAGAAACGGGCAAATTCTTTTTTTATAATTGTAAATAAATCGCTCTTCATTATTTTGCCTCCATTTCTGAACAGATTTCGAAGAATACATCTTCCAAATCTCTATCTTTTGTTAATTTTTCTACGGAATCACAGAGTACCATTTTACCATCCATTACGATACCAACTCTGTCACAAAGCTTTTCTACCAGACTAAAAATATGGGTAGACAATAAAATCGTTTTGCCCTGTTCTTTTAATTCCTGCAAGAAATCCGTTACCACTCTGGCGGTAAGAACATCCAGACCGTTGGTTGGTTCGTCGAAAATAATAATATCTGGATCGTGCACCAAGGAAATTACCAGAGAGGTCTTCTGTTTCATACCGGTAGACATATTTGCCACCTTTACCTCTGCAAATTCATCAATACCAAAGCGTTCAAACATCGCTTTCTTTCTCGCATCTCTCACTTCTGGAGCAACTCCGTGAAGCTCCGAGAAGAAATTAAATAAATAGTTTGGTGTAAAGAAATCCTCTAGTTTCAATTCGCTTGTTAAAAATCCGATTTTACCACGCACCTCTTCTGGATTCGAAACCACACTAGCTCCATCAATCCATGCATCTCCGCTGTCTGGCTTAATAAGGGTAGACAACATACGAAGTGTAGTGGTTTTTCCTGCACCATTTGGTCCCAAAATTCCGAAGATTTCACCACGATAGGCTTCGAAATCCAAACCATCTACGGCAACCTTCACCTTATCCTTTGTTTTTTGAATATTCTGTTGTTTCTTTGAAAGCTTGAAGGTCTTACGAAGACCTGTTGCTTTTACGATTACGTTCTGTTCCATTTTGTACTCCTTTATTTCTTGTGTTGTAATTTATATGCTGTTAATGCGTATGTAGTAGTCATGGCAATCATAATGATAGAAACTAAAATTACTGCCAATACACCTGTGTGAAAACTCAACATCCCAATAAATGCAACTGCCCACATGACTGTACATAAGCTGATTGCAATACGATATGCACTATATGCAGATTCATAAATCAATGATTTCTCTGCCTCATCGCAACTCTCTAAATAATCTTTTGCGAATTTCTTATCAAACACATTCCCTTTCTTTTCAGGATTCATTTGTTTATCCAATGCAATCGTTTTACTTTGCATCACCACATTGCATGTAGAAGCTGCTATCATAAGCATAATCGGAACAATACTAAGCAAAGCCTGCTCCAGAGTTGGATTTTTTTCTGCCATCCCACATGCGTACTCAGATACACCAAAGAACAGAAAATTCAAACCACTTAATACGCTTACTACCACAGAAATTCTTCCCATTTGTTCTTCTGCAATTTCATATGTTTCGTCATCATATCCTGCATCTACCATTGCTTTCGCTTTCTTATATTTTACAAAGCAATATACATATCCCACTACTGTTACAATCACTGAAAAAATTAACACAGGTATTGTAACCATATCTTTTCCACTTGCAATAATTTCTAAGAGCCTATCTACCCAGTGTGGATTTGCTGAAAGCAATGAGCCTCCGAAAGTTCCTGCCAAAAATGCGACAATTACTATAAGCAACCATTTTATAAATGCTTTTTTCTCTTCTTTTTTGTTTACTTCTTTATTCATCTGTACCGTCCTCCTCGTACTCGAATATTTCCTCTACGGTTGCACCGCATACCTTAGCAATCTTTAGTGCCAAAGTAACCGACGGCGAATAATCGCCTCGCTCAATCTGGCTGATGGTCTGACGGCTGGTTCCAACCAACGCTCCCATCTCCTGTTGATTCACATTCAGCTTGGCTCGATATTCCTTCAAATGATTGTGTAGTGGCATTTTATTCACCCCTCTTTACTAATTTCGTCACTTCTGCGTTAAAAAGTCCATTAAAAATCATCGCCCACATGAAAATCATTGGAATCCCTAATGCCCAATTATCCATAGAATAGGTGAATGATAAACCCAGCAATGCACCTGTGATTATTCCAGTGATATTGAAGCTTTTCTTTTGCTTATCTAGTACATAGACCTCCTCATTCCAGATAACGACTTCTGCCATTCCAAGCTCGATATTTTCTTTCAAATTTGCTCGAATCGAATTTTCAAAGGAGTCTCTCCATTCTTTTTCTGTAGCCCAATAAACTTCTACTAGCTTGTAGGCATAGGATTGTTCCTTTGTTTTGCCATCTTCTTTCAAAGACTCCTCCCAATTCACTCGCTCAAATAGATAATAACAGACTATCTCTTTCTTCTCCTGCGTCGCAAATACTTTTCCTTTGTTTTGTAACACAGTAAGAACCTTCTCCTGTAACTGGGCATCTTCAAAAATCTTCTTCGCTTTCCGTTTACCTACTTCCGCGAACGTGTATGCATCTTCTATCTCTAATACTTCCTTTATCTTACCCATTCAGACCTCCAAACTTAATTGACAAGTTTCTTTTTCATTTTAACAACTTTTCTTGTCAAATACACTATAACAATGACAAGGAAAGTTGTCAATAGCTTTTTAACATTTTAAGGTTATGTTAAGATTCAAACACAAAAAAAGCTGCCGCATACGCGACAGCTTTTTATCCATTTATATTCTATTTACATGCCTCAAGTGCCTGTGCTACATCCGCCAAAATATCATCTACATTTTCGATACCTACAGAGAGACGGATCAGGTCTGGGCCTACACCTGCTGCTACCAATTCTTCGTCATTCATCTGACGGTGTGTTGCAGATGCTGGGTGAAGTACACAGGTATGTGCGTCAGCTACATGTGTTGCAATCATAGCTACTTTAAGTTCTTTCATGAACTTCTCAGCTGCTGCACGTCCGCCTTTTACACCGAAGGAAATAACACCGCATGTGCCGTTTGGCATATATTTCTGTGCTCTTTCATAGTATTTGTTTCCTGGAAGTCCTGGGTAGTTTACCCATGTTACACATTCGTGTGCTTCAAGGAATTCCGCAACCTTCTGTGCGTTTTCACAATGACGTGGCATACGTACATGAAGGGATTCTAAACCAAGATTAAGTAAGTAAGCATTCATTGGAGCCTGAATTGCACCAAGGTCACGCATAAGCTGTGCTGTTGCTTTTGTGATGAAAGCACCTTCCAAACCGAATTTTTCTGCATAGGTTACGCCATGATAAGAATCATCTGGAGTTGTAAGTCCTGGGAATTTGTCTGCATGTGCAAACCAGTCAAACTTGCCAGAATCTACGATAACGCCACCAACCGTTGCATCATGTCCATCCATATATTTGGTTGTAGAATGGATTACGATGTCTGCGCCCCATTCGATTGGGCGGCAGTTAATTGGTGTTGCAAATGTATTATCTACGATAAGTGGAACGCCATGTGCATGTGCTGCGTTCGCAAAACGTTCAATGTCAAATACGATAAGTGCTGGGTTTGCGATAGTTTCACCGAATACAGCCTTGGTATTTTCCTGGAATGCTGCTTCCAATTCTTCATCTGAACAGTCAGGATCTACGAATGTAAATTCGATACCCATACGTTTCATCGTTACTGCGAAAAGATTGTAGGTTCCACCATAAATGGTTGAAGAACATACGACATGGTCTCCATTTCCACAGATATTGAAGATAGAGAAAAAGCTGGCTGCCTGTCCGGAAGAAGTAAGCATAGCTGCACTACCACCTTCTAAGGCACAGATTTTAGCTGCTACATAGTCGTTGGTTGGGTTCTGAAGACGAGAATAGAAATATCCACTTGCTTCAAGGTCAAATAATTTGCCCATGTCTTCACTGGTATCATATTTAAATGTTGTACTCTGTACAATTGGAATCATACGGGATTCACCGTTTTTTGGTTCGTATCCAGCCTGGATACACATGGTTTCTCTTTTCATTTTATTTATCTCCTTTTAAATTACTCTCTTTGATTATATAATGCGGACGACGTTTTACCTCCATGTAAGTTTTGGAAATATACTGTCCCATTACGCCCATTACGAAAAGCTGTACGCCACCAATGAAGGTGATAATACTCGCTGTAGAAGGCCATCCAGCTACAGGATCTCCGAATAACAGGGCTCTTCCCACAATCAAAAACAACGCTATCATGGAAGCTCCTGTAAGGAATAATCCCAAATAGGAAGCCAAATTGATTGGGGTATTGGAAAAGCTTACAATCCCTTCTACCGAATAACGCAAGAGTTTCCAAAAGCTCCACTTGGTTTCCCCAGCAGAACGCTCCACATTTTCATACTCAATCCACTTGGTTTCGAATCCTACCCATGCGAAAATCCCCTTAGAAAAACGATTGTATTCCTGCAAGGAAAGGATACTGTCCACCATTGGGCGACTCATAACACGATAATCTCTTGCTCCATCCACGATATTGATATCCGTCATATGACGCATCAGCTTATAAAACATGCGAGCAAAAAAGCTTCGAATCACAGGTTCTCCCTTTCGTGATACACGGCGGGTAGCCGCATTATCATACTCGCCAGATTCTACATAGGCCACCATCTCTGGTAAAAGTGCTGGTGGGTCCTGCATATCCGCATCCATCGTCACCACCAAATCTCCCTTGGCACTTTGAAGCCCAGCCAAAAGGGCCGCTTCTTTGCCGAAGTTACGGGAAAAGGACAGATACTTTACCCTTTCGTCCTTCTCTGCTAATTCCTTTAAAATGGATAATGTGCGGTCCTTCGAACCGTCATTGACAAATACATACTCAAAGGAATAATCCTCCATCGACAGAACGACTTTATTCAATTCTTCGTACAAAATTTCCAGTGTGGATTCCTCATTATACATCGGAACCACAATGCTAATCAACTTTTTCACTGATTTCTCCTGTTGTTTCTGCCACTGCAGTCATTTCTTTTTTCGAAGAACCTCTTCTCTGTTCCCAGACTCTGCGCCCCAACATAGTAAGCACGAATAATCCGATACATACCGCACTTATTGCAACACCAGTCATCAAACCTGGCGTCATATATTTCAATTCTATGTCATGATGCCCTTCCTCTAAGTATACACTAATAAACGCATCTTTGAAATCTAAAATTTCAGTTTCTTTTCCATCCACATAAAGAGTCCATCCCTCTTCATTCGGAATAGACAGAATCAGTCTGCCTGCTTCCTTTACATCAATACTACCTTTTATAGAAGTATCCGTATATTCCTCCGTCACCATAGTCTGCTGGCTGAGTATCTCATAGGCCTCATCCACCGCATTCAAATTCAACTGATAAACGGTAAATGAAATTGCTTCAGACTTGCTATTCGTAATCGTAATCTGGTCTCCCGCCTGACATTCGCCCAGCTCGAATAAATATCGATGGGTTGTCTTATTGTATCTGGTAATCGGACCATCATTGATACGAATATTCAGATTATCTGCACCACAGGCAGAATAGTTAGCATAGTAAATACCTGCTTCTGCTACAGTAATCGTCGTCGTACCTTCTTCCACTTCCATCGTCACATCTGCTTTGTACAACGTATTTCCATTCGTACCAAGGGCATGTGCCAAACGGTTGATATGACTGACCTTTTGACCGGATTCATAATACCATTTGTCAATCGCCGCTTCACTCATCATAAACCCAAGTGGCAGACAGTATTTATTCTCATATAAATAATATTCTCCCGAAGTCGCGATGAGCTGACGCAATGCGTTGCTACCCATATTGTTGTCAGAAAGCATATATTTCATGGAAAGCATGGAAGAAATCACTGGCGTCGCACCATTGTAGCAATAATAATTTCTACCGCCCTCCATATACACACTCTGGTAAAAACGACTCACTTCAATATTCATAAGCGAAGAAAAAATCGTTGCAGATGGATATCCATATAAGCTGTCGTCATTTTTCGTCTTTCGCTCGTAATCCTCTACTCGGTAAAAGACCGCCGTACCTTCTTCGGCATCCAAATTCGCATCCATCTGGGCAAAATCCAACAGTTCCTGATAATCCTCCATTTTCGCCAGATATGCCGTTCTATTCAAGGAGTAGAATCCTGTAATCGCCATGTTTAAAATGATTTCTCCCAAGGCAAGCCCAAAGACAAATCCTTTCATCATCATGCGTATCTGCTTCGTTCCAATCTGATGCAAAATAAAGCAAATTCCGTACGCCGCCACGAAAATTCCAGTCAAAATAAATGCCAGTGAATCGGTAATGCTGGTATCTGTTTTGATACTACCTATGATTAACACTGCAAGCATAAGCACCATTGCCACCAACGCGTGCCAAATACGGCTTCCTTTTCGCTTGAGATAAGTTTCGTAACCGATAACAAGCATCATAAAAATAAACAGGAAGGACTGTCTGCCTGGCAGGGAATTTGGGAAACGAAGTCCATGCCAAAAATAGTCCAGATAATTATTTGCAAAGCTAAGAATAAACAACACGAGCAGAAGCACTCTAGGTACCTTCTTTTTCCAGTCAATGCGTTTATTCAACACGTACATCAGTACCAAAAGCACCGTAAATGCACCACAATACAGATTTGGCCAGTGGTCATTTCCTGTATAAGGTGCTGCTGTGGTACATAGACGCGATAATTCCTCTATGATTCCAAAATACCACTCCACGTTTTCTGGAAAACTTGCATCAGCCGATTCTGCATAGCTCAATACGATAGCCTCTGGAATGAGGAGTATCGCACCAGTGCCCCCCGCCAAAAGCGAATACCATGCAAAACGCACACAAGCCATAAATTTTCCTTTTTTCTGCTCGAAAAACAAAATCACAAAATAGAGCACCAGGAAAATACAAATAATCAATGAAATATAAAAATTGCAAAGAATAGAAACTGCCAGAGCTACATAATACAGAGCTGGCTTATTCTTTTTCACCAAAAGCTCCAATCCCAAAATAATCAGCGGTGCCAGTGCGATGGAATCCATCCACATGATATTCCAGCTATAGGTCGCCACAAATCCCGAAAATGCATAGGCTGTGGAGAAAACCAAAGCTGGAAGCACTGTACTGGTGTGATACTTACCGTCCTTACCAATCAAATGAAAATGTTCTCTTAAATACCAGAAGAAAAACAGTCCGGCCAAAGCGATTTTGATCCAAATCGTAACTGTCATAAACTCGATTACAAGCCCCTTTGGACAAAGGATGAGCAGCCAATTCAATGGACTCGCCAGATAATACGCATAAAGCCCCACAAAATCAGAGCCTAAGCCCAGATTCCATGAATACAGGAAGCTGCCACCACTCGTCAGCTTCTCCTGCATTTCCATAAAAAACGGACAATACTGATGATACATATCCACATGCAGAATACAGTTTTCTCCGAAAGGATAAATACCTGCTGCTGCACAGATGATTACACTCACCACAAATGGAATTCCAAAGGCAAGTGCACTCCATATCCAGTTTTTCTTACATAATGCTACAATTTTTTCACTCATCCCTACTCTTCCTGATAATCAAACATATAATAGTACTGTAATATTTCATACTGATTCAGAAGCTGTTCCGAATCTGGATTCTTTTCCAATTCCAAAAGGAAGTTCTGATATGCTGTCGTTGGCATATCCGCTCTTTCTAACACATTCGCCGCCAAAAAGCTGATATCCGTATCTGCACCTGTCTCTTCCTCAATATCATAGTTTGCCCAAATCACATATGGAACCACGTAACGAAGCTGTGCCTGTTCCACACTCATATTAGCAGTATTCACATTATTCCAACGCAAAATCGGTCTTACCACCGAATCACTCGGCTGATGATCTCCGAAAAATACGATAATGGTCTTCTCTTTCTCTGTACTGAAATAATCCACCAATTTCTCGAATTCCTGATCGGAAACCTTCAGCAAAGAAAGATATTGGTCTAATTGAACACTGTTCAAATCCTCTGCATGAACATCTGCAGTGAAATTATCATGCACCTCACTATATCCGCCATGATTCTGCATCGTCACTTCAAATATGAAGGCAGGCTTTCCCGCTTCCTTCGACTCATAGGTATTGATGATTTTCTGATATGCCGTTTTGTCACTGACATAATCACGAATATAATATCGATTTGTGAAATCAAATACGAAATAAGATTCCTGAAAACCTAACCAAGGATATATCTCATTTCGCTTCCAACCGGAGGCATTATATGGATGCATTCCATAGGTAGCATAGCCCAATTCCGCCAACTGACTTGCAAGGGATGGAATCTCCCCAGTAATATACTGCTGATAAGGAATACTTCCCACCGGAAAATAATCCATCGTATGCCCTGTCAAGAACTCGAATTCCGTGTTCGCGGTATTTCCACCGCAAACTGACACCGTCAGATTTCCCGTCACGGTATTCTCATAGCCCTGCTGCAAGCTGTGAATAAAAGGCATATAATCCTCATTTACTACGAAATCTCCCAGCACAGACAAATCCGAAAAAGCCTCATTCATCACTACAATGATGTTCGGCTGGTCTTCCAGCAATTCTTCTTCCACATACTCCACCGCATACTCTTCCAGTATCGCCTCTGCACGCTGCACACTATATCCATCTGGCTTGTCCACATACACAAAGGCCATATCCATCGCAAAAGTCACCGCCATACCATTCACCTTCGTCATATATGCCGGTGTAAATAAAAACGGATATAAGTAGCTGTCCGTCTGAAAATCCTCATCCCAAAGCAGATTCACAAAGGTACACAGCACCAAACCAATACAGATCGTTGGAATAATACGCATGAATACACCATAAGGAAATTTCAGCTTTACGAAATGCAGCAAAACAAATATCAGCACAAATCCGCCACATACCATCAAAAGCTCCTTGGTCGGCGTAAAATCATAATTTCCTGCTACACTCGCTGCCGTCTTGATGGAAAAAATATCCCATGGAACCAACGGCGTGGAACGAAATGCCATTACATAATGATTCACCAGTCCATACACCAATGCAACCGCTGTCTCGATGCGAAGCGCCACGCGTCCGCTTCCCGTAATGAAAAACAAGAGCCATGCAATCAACTCAAACAAAAAAATATTATAGAGTTGAGCCAGACTTCTTACTTCCTCGAATGCATTGTGCTCAAAAGCTTCCATCAAATAGAACAAAAGAATAGGCACAATGGTAAATATCAATACACGAAGTATCGTCAGTAAACGGTTGGTCGTTTTATCCAGTTCCTCTTCTTCGAAGAATTCTTCTTTTTCTTTTCTCATTTATACTTCCTTCCAACTCTGCTCCAAATACAAAAAGAGCAGATACACTAGAGTTCATTCTACCATATCTGCTCTCATTTTAAAATTATTTCTTGCGATATATTGACTAAAATTCGTTAATAATTGGATAATACAAGTCTCCTGCGATATAAACTGTCAATCTGATCGATGACACGTCTTGCCTGACCATATCTATGAGGATTGATGCTAATCACCATAAACTCTCTCGCACCATTGTATCGTTCTCTCTGAAAGAAAGGAATACGCTTCGAATTTCTCGTAAACGGAATGCGTGCATCCATCAGTGCCTGCACGGTCTGAATCCCTGCATTTTCATTCGTCGTTCTGCATAATTCAATATCGTTTCCTGTGAAATTCCCTAATTTCTTAATCGTCGACATGACACCCAATACCTCCTACATGACTATTTCTTACATAACCTTCACTGAAATCTGCTTTCCAAGTCCGTCTGCTACCTTTACCAGAAAATCCAGACTCGGATTATAACGCCCACTTTCCAAACGAGAAATGTTCGATTTCTTCGTACCGACCAGCTCCGCCAAGTGCTCCTGGGTCATCCCCTCCGCTTTTCGCACTTCCTTTAACTGTCGCACCACATCTTCTCTGGGCGAAGTCACTCTACTCAATGTTTCATTCTCCTATTTCCGTACACAAGCTATGCTATAAAGTTATCATATATGATAACTTTTGTCAAGAAAAAAAGCCGCCCCAAAATACAAATTTGCCGGTGCCCTTTCTTCATGTCTTGAAATAAATATGTCTCTGTATTTTGTGTGCATTTTCGAACTTTTAAGGGAAACGCTATTATTTCTTGAAACACTCTGCTTGCTTAAATTTTGTGTCTGGCATAGCTTTTACTATCTGCACCGC
>JAFUPI010000025.1 GCA_017481285.1 Agathobacter sp.
ATATCCTGCAAATTGTAAAACCTATGACAGACGGAATATATCATAAGAGCCCACATCATGTTTCTTAGAAATTCACGTTTTACTTAACAGAGAGAAAATGCCCCTGCGAGAGCGAAGACTATATATTTCGAAATATAAAAATAAGGGCGTCGACAAAGTTATATTTTGCGACAGCCCTCTTTTTATTGATAATGAATTTTATATTTGAATACAATCTCGAAGTAGCTGAGAAGTTCGCTTAACGGTACTGCTACTGTCTCGCTATATCCATCATATTCCGTATATCCGCGAATCATTCCGACCAGTCTTCCGTACCCATCAAAGAGAGCGGAGCCAGAAGTGCCAGAAACGGGGGCCATGGAAATAATGGTTTCGTTTACATCCTTGTACTGGTTCCAGTCGCGGGTCGCTTCTTTCTCCAGCATGTAGCCAGAATTGGTTGTCCAGATTTTTCCCTCATTATTGATACAGTTATATCCAATGGCGATTTTGCAGTCATTCGCCAACTCATCCCAGTATTTTTTATTGATGTGAGCAGTACGCAGTTTCTTCAAATATTCCGTGGAAAGAGAAGTGTTGCTCCCTTTTTCATCGATAGGGATTCGGATAAAAGCGATGTCGCGTTTCGCATCGGCTGCCACGACTGCACCGTTGCAGGTCGCTGCATCGAAAAAGGTTACATCAACGGTTAAATCACTTTTGATGACATGCTCATTAGTGGCAATGGTTACAAACGCATCATTTATTTCAATAATAAAACCGCTGCCGAAAGTATCTAAAGCATCATTTTCAATGTTTACTATACATGGAAGCATGATGTTTTGAATGAATTCCATGTTTTCTGTATTGTAATATCCGCTGTCATATGGGTTTTTAGCCCCAATTATGACATCAGTGGTTAAATCGACCACGTGGGTATTTAAAAGGTCTTGTAGAGCCTCCTGCGAGCTTACATGGATATTTGCAGTTTTTGTTGCGGTAAGACCATAATCATCTGTTGCTGAAAAGGTGATTGGGTAGGTCCCTGTCTTGGATAAATTTAGCTTTGAAGTATCGACTTTTACATCTTCCACATCCAAATTTTCCGTTAGAAGATCCCATGCATTGATATATTTCGTAAAATCAATATCTTTTGTTTCTCCTACATAAAAGTCTTCTGGTACTTCTAAGACAGGAGGCGTTTCTACTTTTAAGGTAAGATTGATTTCGCTGGTGTTGTGGAAGGTGTCGCTGACACTAATTGTTAGGTTATAGATACCACCGTAAGCAAACTGAAATTCTTCCGCTTCCATTGGAATTCCTTTACGATAGGCTTCGCGCATATCTACGGTTTGTTCCTCCGGCAAACCTGTGTAGAATTTTGTGGAAGATATTTTGGTGAATTTTACACTTTCAATGTCACTATAATCCTTGATTTTTAATCCAAGGCTGTTTACAGAAATGATATCTCCAGGCTCAATGGTTTTGGTCTTCACATCACAGCTTACCACAGGGGCTTGGGTGTCCGTTACATTTACATAAGAAGTATATTTTTGAAAACCATGATAGATATAAATCGGATATCGCCCAACCTTAGTATGTTTTACGGAGGAAGTATCTACATGTGAGAGTGAGACGCACAAATCGTTTCCTTCCAGATAAAAGGCTGGCGTGGTTTCGGGTTTGTTTCCAATTTCCAGATGAGCTTCCTGAGTGGTAAATTCCACTTCGAAAAAAGGTGATTTCATAAAAAGGACGAGCATGAGACAAAGCAGGGTAATAGTCCCTAAAACAATAAGTAAGATGTTTGATTTATGATTCAGTTTTGTCATATGGTCTCCTCCTTTCGAAAATTATCTTATCAAATTATCTATGAAAACTGGTGGTATTTCAAGAGCTTTCTAATTTTTTGTACAATTTGTGAGAATGGGTGTATAATGAACACGTAAATTCGCGAAAAAGGTAATTTAGGAAAGCGAGGAACAATTATGAAGAACATAAAGGAATTAGCAAACGAGATTTTTATTGAAGGCTTAAGTGGTATGGCAACAGGCTTGTTCGCAACGCTGATTATTGGAACGATTATTCAACAGATTGGTGGTTTGATTCCAGGTTCGATTGGGGACATGCTCTACATAATCGGAAAAATAGCTGCTAGTGTGACTGGTGTTGGAATTGGTTGTGGAGTGGCGGTACGTTTTAAAGAGAGTCCGTTGGTTATCATGTCGGCGGCGACCTGCGGTATGATGGGGGCATTTGCCAGCAAGATTTTAGCAGGAACGGTATTAGTAGAGGGTAATATTGTCTATGCAGGTCCAGGGGAACCACTGGGAGCATTTATTGCGGCGTTGGCCGGCATTTATGTGGGGCGGTTTGTGTCAGGAAAAACAAAGATAGATATCATCATTACTCCATTACTTAGTATACTTTCTGGTTCTGCTGTAGGACTTCTTCTGGGACCACCGATTTCGAAGTTCATGGTTTTGATTGGGGAAATCATAAATGTGAGTACGCAGCAACAGCCATTCCTTATGGGAATTTTGGTTTCAGTAATTATGGGAATTGTGCTGACTCTTCCAATTAGTTCTGCTGCGTTAGGTATTATCTTAAATCTTTCCGGCCTGGCAGCAGGAGCCGCTACGGTAGGCTGTTGTGCAAATATGGTAGGCTTTGCAGTTGCAAGTTATCGTGAAAATAAGGTGAATGGACTCTTGGCACAGGGCTTGGGTACAAGTATGTTGCAGATTGGAAATATTGTAAAGAAGCCTATTATCTGGCTTCCAGCGATTGTGACTAGTGCAATTTTGGGACCAGTCTCCACGATGATGTTTCAAATGACCAATAATGCAACAGGCTCTGGCATGGGAACGGCAGGTCTTGTGGGTCAAATCACCACTTTCCAGACTATGACCGCAGAAGGGGGAGAGCCCGTTGTAGTGTTCATCAAGATGCTTATTATTCAAATCATTTTACCAGCTCTGCTTTCTCTTGGCATTTCTGAATTTATGCGTAAGAAGGGGTGGATAGCAGAAGGAGATATGAAACTGAACATGTAAAACATCGAACCGCTTGCTTCAACAAATTTATATTTATAGAAGTAAGCGGTTTGTTTTGTTCAAAGAATGTTAACATTTTGTTTTAAAATAGCTTGTTGACATTCTTTTTTTCCTATGCTAATCTTTCACGGATTGGTTTTTTCTATTTAAGGGAGGAAAAAAATGATTCGAATTTTATTGGACTCATCCGCAGATTTTTCTGCAGAAGAAGCAAAAGCACGTAACATGGAACTCGTTCCAATTAACATTACTTTGAATGATCAAAACTATCGTGATGGTATTGATATCACTAAGGATGAATTTTATGACTTGTTAGTATCAAGTGAAGTATTCCCTATGACAGCTCAGCCATCACCACAGGATTTTTTAGATATTTTTGAAGATGCAAAAGAAAAAGGAGACCAGCTCATTTATCTTTCTCTTTCTTCTGCACTTAGTGGGACTTTCCAAAGTGCAACTTTAGCAAAAAATATGGCAGAATATGATGAAATTTATCTCGTAGATACATTGTCTGCTACACGTGCCATTCGTTTGATGGCAGAATATGCCTGCAAATTACGCGAAGAAGGCAAGGATGCTGCAACAATCGCAGCGGAACTTGATAACTTCAAATCTCGTGTCGTTATTCTGGCAGCAGTAGATACATTAGAATACCTGCAGAAGGGCGGCCGTTTGAGCAAAGCAGCTGCAGCAGTAGGTGAACTTGCAAACTTAAAACCAATCATTACTGTAACAAAAGAAGGTACAATGGCTGTTCCAGGAAAGGCTCTTGGTCGTAACAAAGCATTATCGACTCTTGTAAAAATGGTTACAGAAAAAGAAATTGATACCACGTTCCCTATCTACTCTTTATATGCAGTAGGGGAAGAAAATACAGAGAAACTCGAACAGAAGCTTGGTAAAGAAGGTGTTCGCGTAACTAAGCGTCTTCAGATTGGCTCTACTATCGGATGCCATATCGGACCTGGCGCCTACGGAGTTATCTTTGTGACAAAATAATGAAAATTTTAATTATTTTAGCTTGATTATTTTTAATATCTTGCATATACTATAGGTGAGCAAAGGCTCGGTGCCCAAGGTGTAAACCTTGCTACGTGGATAAGGAGCGTCCATCATTAGATTGTGTAGCTAATGTAAAAAAATCATTGCAATCATACAGACGAAGGGGCTGGAACCTACTTGAGAAAGTAGCAAAACAAATCTTGTTCATAGGAACTAGTTGGCGGACAACGATAAAACTGCACACGTTTAGCAATCTAAAGGGACTGCGTAAGCAGTCCTTTTTACATAAGAAAAGGAATCAAAATGGCTATTAGACTGCAAAGTACAGTAAATATGTCGGCTGTGATATTCTAGTGATTTATTCTAAATCAAAAAATTCCCCATTTAAAATATATGAATTTATGGTAACAGAAGATCATTTTCAACACCTTGCTGGAGTGAAATATCCACAAGGTGCGAAGCTCTTTTATGAAAAGTGCTTAAAAGGTGATATTACAATAAATGACATAGTACCTGTCGAGAAGTTAAAACTACATCTTCTAAAATAGAAGTATTACCACAGGCGAAAATATAGGCGTGTCTTTCTTATTGCTTAGATTTCCCAATATTGATATAATATCGACATAAATTTACATTACATGGGGGAGGTTTTATATGAGTAGACCAGATCATGAAATTAAATATGGAGATGATGAATCGTATTTATATCATCATATTGATAATGAAAAGCCAATTATTCCATTAATAGCATTAAGTTGTTTTTTATTTATTTGCAACAATGGACTTGCTATGATACTTATTGTTTGGGTAATTTATTTCGTATGGGCAGATAATAACAATAAGAAATTAGATAGAGATCCTAATGTTTTAAAGAGAAGGGAATATATTAAACAAGCCCGCAAACAATTAGGTTTAAAGTAAGTATTATAATATATAAAGAAATCTAAGATTAAAATAACTTGTTTATAAATTAAGGTTTCTCCATTGAGTAAGAAACGGGGCATCTGTATATATGAAATTGGACCATTAGCGGGCCGTCGTTACTTAGCGAATGGCGATAAAATCGTCATGAGGTTAGTAACGTAACGAGCACGCTATGAGCGAGAGTCGTGTCCAAATTTTATATATACAGATGCCCCGTTTCGTAGTATCTTAGATAACCTTAATTTTTACGCAACAAGTTATTTTACTTATCATGGATTTCGCTGTGAAGTTCCTGTAAGGATTTAACTTCAGAGTTTCCATTTTCTTTGATATGACGAATACCTTCTGCAGTTGCTTTCGCAGCAGCCATAGTTGTCATATAAGGAATCTTGCCTTTGATAGCAGCTTTACGTAAGTAGCTATCGTCTGCAACAGCTTCTTTACCGGCAGGTGAGTTGATGATTAACTGGAAATCACCATTTGTGATAGCATCCAATGTGTTTGGACGACCGCCTTCACTTACTTTCTTAATCTTCTGAGCAGGAATACCAGCTTCAGAAATAAGTGTGTGTGTACGTCCGGTAGCTACGATACCAAAGCCAATTTCGTGGAAGGCTCTTGCTACATCTACTACTTCAGCCTTATCTTTGTCGTTTACAGAGATAAGAACAGTTCCTTCGGTTGGAAGTTTAGACTGAGTTGCTTCCTGTGCTTTGAAGAAGGCTTCACCATAAGATGGAGAAAGACCAAGTACTTCACCAGTAGAACGCATTTCAGGTCCAAGGATAGGGTCAACTTCCTGGAACATGTTGAATGGGAATACCGCTTCTTTTACACCGTAGTTAGGAATTTCCTGTTCCTTAAGTCCTGGAACTGGAGAAGGGTTTCCAGTAAGTTCTGAAGTGATGATTTCTGTTGCAAGTGGTACCATGCGGATATTACATACCTTAGATACCAATGGAACAGTACGAGAAGCTCTTGGGTTTGCTTCTAATACATATACGGTATCGTTTTCGATTGCGTACTGCATGTTCATTAAACCTTTAACGCCCATTTCTTCTGCAATCTTACGTGTATATTCTTTGATTGTTTTTACATTGTCTTCTGAAATGTGAACAGATGGAAGTACACAAGCGGAGTCACCAGAGTGAACACCTGCAAGTTCGATATGTTCCATAACAGCTGGAACAAATGCGTGTGTGCCATCGCTGATAGCGTCTGCTTCACATTCTAAAGCGTGATTTAAGAATCTGTCGATAAGGATTGGTCTGTCAGGTGTTACACCAACTGCAGCAGCCATATATCCTTTCAAGCTAACTTCATCATAAACAACTTCCATACCACGTCCACCTAATACATAAGAAGGACGAACCATTACTGGATAACCAATGCGGTCAGCAATTTCTTTTGCTTCTTCGAAGTTTACAGCCATACCTGATTCTGGCATTGGGATTTCGAGCTTGTCCATCATAGCGCGGAAAAGGTCACGGTCTTCTGCGAGGTCGATAACTGCAGGAGATGTTCCGAGAATCTTCACGCCGTTTTTCTCAAGGTCAGCAGCAAGGTTAAGTGGAGTCTGTCCACCGAACTGTGCGATTACACCAAGTGGTTTTTCTTTCTTGTAGATGCTTAATACATCTTCAAGTGTAAGTGGTTCGAAGTATAACTTATCAGATGTATCGTAGTCTGTAGATACGGTTTCTGGGTTACAGTTTACGATGATAGTTTCGAAGCCAAGTTTCTTAAGAGCAAGTGCAGCGTGTACGCAGCAGTAGTCGAATTCGATACCCTGACCGATACGGTTTGGACCACCGCCAAGGATCATAATCTTCTTGTTTTCAGAAGCTACTGTCTTGTCTTCTGCATTGTATGTGCTGTAGTAGTAAGCCTTGTCTTCGGTACCGCTTACATGAACAGCTTCCCAAGCTTCTTCTACGCCAAGTTCAATACGTTTGTTTCTGATATCATCTTCAGCGATTCCAAGAATCTGGCTTAAGTATTTATCAGAGAAACCGTTTTTCTTAGCAGCGATGAGAGCTTCATCTGCTGGAAGAGCGCCTTTGTTTGCTGCAAGAGCTTCTTCTTCCTCTACTAATTCTTTCATCTGTTCGATGAAGTAGTGTTTTACCTTCGTGATGTCGTGAATTTCATCAACAGTAGCACCAGCTCTTAAAGCTTCGTACATGATGAAGTGACGTTCACTAGAAGGTGTGATTAACATCTTAAGAAGTTCTTCTTTGCTTAATGTGTCAAAGTTCTTTGCATGTCCTAAACCATAACGGCCTGTTTCAAGGCTTCGGATGGCTTTCTGGAATGCTTCTTTATAGGTTTTACCGATACTCATTACTTCACCAACGGCACGCATCTGAGTACCAAGTTTATCTTCTACGCCTTTGAATTTTTCAAATGCCCAACGAGCAAATTTGATTACTACGTAATCTCCGTCTGGAACGTATTTATCTAATGTGCCATATTTTCCACATGGGATATCAGATAAGTTAAGTCCACATGCAAGCATTGCAGATACTAAAGCGATTGGGAAACCAGTTGCTTTAGAAGCAAGTGCGGAAGAACGTGAAGTACGTGGGTTGATTTCGATAACAATGATTCGGTCAGATACTGGATCATGAGCGAACTGTACGTTGGTACCACCGATAACTTCTACAGATTCTACAATTGCGAATGCCTGTGCTTTTAATCTGTCCTGAACTTCCTGTGAGATAGTAAGCATTGGAGCAGAACAGAAAGAGTCACCTGTATGAACGCCAAGTGGGTCAATGTTTTCAATGAAACATACGGTAATCATGTTACCAGCTGCATCACGAACAACTTCAACTTCCAATTCTTCCCAGCCAAGAATAGATTCTTCTACAAGAACCTGTCCTACTAAGCTGGCCTGAATACCACGGGCACATACTACTTTGAGTTCTTCTTTGTTATATACAAGTCCGCCGCCGGCACCACCCATGGTGTATGCTGGACGAAGAACTACTGGGTATCCTAATTTGTCAGCAATAGCAAGTGCTTCTTCTACAGAGTAAGCAACTTCGCTTCGTGCCATTTCAATACCAAGCTTGTCCATAGCTTTTTTAAATTCGATACGGTCTTCTCCACGTTCAATAGCGTCAACCTGAACACCAATTACCTGAACGTTGTATTTTTCAAGAACACCGGCCTGATTTAATTCAGAACAAAGGTTAAGAGCGGATTGTCCACCAAGGTTTGGCAATAACGCATCTGGGCGTTCTTTTGCGATAATCTGCTCTAAACGTTCTACGTTAAGAGGTTCGATGTATGTCACATCAGCAGTTTCAGGGTCAGTCATAATGGTAGCTGGGTTTGAGTTTACCAGTACGATTTCGTAACCTAAGCTGCGAAGAGCCTTACAGGCCTGTGTACCAGAGTAGTCAAACTCACATGCCTGTCCAATGATAATTGGGCCAGAACCGATGATGAGAATTTTGTTAATGTCTGTTCTTTTTGGCATAGAAAAGAATCCTCCTTAGATTTTTACTCTAATTAATTATTATATATTTACTTATGAAAAATCACAAGTGAAAAATACTTTGTATTTAGTTTTATGCACCAAAACGGATGGTGTACGAAGTGTTGAATTTATTGCCTGCTTCCAAGCAATTATCAAAGGCTCTGGCTTTTAAAGTTCCTTCGAAATCAACACTGTCGCATCTGCCACACCAAGGTTCAATACAGAGGAATGGTGCGTTTTTGCCTTCTGGAGACCAGAGGCCAAATAAAGGCATATCAAAAAGGACGGTAATAAAACGATTACCTTCTGGATCTTCAATACCAACTTCATTGGTCTGACGTCCTTCTACGATATATGTACAACGGTCGAAAAAGTCTGGAGTGATAGTTGCGCGGTGATTTTCCAAAGGCAGAACTAAATCTTCGTCTACAGAAAGACCTGTCACAGGATCATTACCATGGTGACGAATTTCGTCTACGCCGCCAAAGTAGAGTTTGTAGCCAGCTTTGGAATCTTCTCCGTGGATTGGGCAGTTGAATGCTGGATGAGCACCAATGCCAAAGTGCATATGTTTATCAACAGAGTTGTTGCTAACTTCCCAAAGTACCTTTAATTCATTGTCGTCTAATTCATATCCAATGTTTAAGACAAAGGAGAATGGGAAGTTGGTTAAGGTTTCCTCACTGGTAACCAGTTTGAAATAAATAGATGTTTCTGTCTTGGAAAGCATCTGATGTTCCATATCTCTTGCAAACCCATGCTGCTTCATCGTGTAAGTTTTACCACCATGTAAAAATGAGTCATTTTTTAATTTACCAACAAATGGGAAAAGAACAGGTGATGTACGTCCCCAGTACTTTGGATCTCCCTGCCACATGTATTCCTGATTGGTAGATTTGTCCTTTACAGATTTGAGTTCTGCGCCAAAGGAATCAATTTCTACACGCAGTTTTTCGTTTTCTAAAACATATCTCATAATTTCCCTCCAAATTTTCGCCCTAAGCTATTATAGGTAAAAAACACTCTTATGAATAGTATATCATATATTTTCCAAAATACTGTATTTTTTTTGAAAAAAATGTATAATTATTATTAATAAATTTAAGGAGAAAAAATTATGCAATACGAAGATAATTTTTTGACATATTTGAAATGGAGAGGAGATTTGCCAATTAAGGATTATCCTTTCAATGAAGTGGATGCTTTGATTTTGAGTGAGCTGGTATATATCCATTTTGAGAATATTGTACCAGGGGTGGAAGAGGAAGGCTGCATTACAATCCGAGAAGCAAATGCGAAATATGAAAAATCAACCGTAAGAGAAATGTTTTATTATAAGGAGAAGGAATCTCTTTTTGATGTTCTGGCGTTTTGCCCTCGTTTTGCAGATATGACACTTTGCAATTATGTAAGCACCTTGGATGAAAAGCAGCAGGAACAGTTTGCTGCTATGCTTGTGAATGTTTCGCCAAATTTTACTTTTGTGGCATTTCGAGGGACAGATAGCACGGTAGTTGGCTGGCGAGAGGATTTGAATATGAGCTTTATGATGCCTGTGCCAGCACAGCAATCAGCGGTAGAATATATAGAACAGACCGTAAAGGGACTCTTTAAGAAGTATAGCTTTGGAGGACATTCCAAAGGTGGTAATTTAGCAGTTTACTCAGGGGTATTTTGTAATCCGAAGATTCAGAAGAAGATTGTCCAGATTTATAATTTTGATGGCCCAGGTTTCAATCGCAAGATGATTAATGATGAGGCATATAAAAGAGTGGAAGGGCGTATTTCGACTTTTGTGCCAGAACAGTCTATTGTGGGACTTCTCATGGAACATGAGGAGGATTATAAAGTGGTAGAAAGTACAGAGTTTGCCATCTTACAGCATGAAGGATTTTCCTGGGTGGTAGATTGTGATGAATTTGTATTGGTGGAAGCAGTAGACAAATTCAGTAAGAGTTTCAGCCTTACCCTGAAGGCGTGGTTAGCAGAGATGAATCCAGCAGAACGCAAGGCTGTTGTAGATGCCTTTTTTGATGTGTTTGTGAATGCAGGTATCAATGATTTCATGGAAATTGTAGACATTGATGTGAAAACAGCAGGGCTGCTTATCAAAGAAGTGGCAAAGGTTCCGCAGGAGCAACGTGATAAAGTTATGAAACTTATCAAACTACTCATTGAAGAAAATACCAGAAAATAGTATAATTGTTCCAAATATATTTTTGGTAGAAAAATGTTTTACAAGAGAAGGGATATCATGAAAAAACGGTTTTATAGTGTGTTGGCGAGCTTGCTAATTATAATCTTTTGCATCACGGAATGTGAGCTTGTGATGGCCGATGAGGGGGAGACTGTTCGTGTGGGGATATACCAGATGGATGGATTCCATGGGTATAATGAGTATGGCGAGCTGGAAGGCTATTGTATTGACTACTTAAATGTGGTGGCAGGAGTTACTGGCTGGAAATACGAATATGTGGAAGTCGCTGACTTCATGGATGGTTGCAATAAATTGGAAAATGGAGAAATCGATTTGATTGCTCCTGCAATGATGTCGGATGCCCGTAAGACGAGGTTTGCGTATAGCGAATTGGATTTTGGAACGGAATTCACAGTATTAGTAACCAATAGTGACAGAGAAGATTTGTATTATGAGGATTATGAGCATTTTAGCGATATGAAGATTGCAGTGTTGAATGATTATCCTCTTACAGAGTATTTTATTACTTACATGAAGATACATGATTTCTCTGCAGAACTGGTGTATTTTGATACGATAGATGAAAGCAAAGCTGCTTTGAAAAATGGTGAGGTAGATGCTGTTGTAAATTCCATTATGGATATGGGAGAGAATGATAAATTATTAGCCAGATTTACACCACAGCCATTCTATTTCCTGACAAATAAAAACGATACGAAATTCCTGGGCGAACTGAATGTTGCGATGAACCAGGTACAGAATACATATCCAACACTTTTGGATGAATTGCTGGTAAATTATTATCCAATTTATGAATTGCAGTTTTATACAAGAGATGAGCTGGAATATGTAGAAAATGCAGATGTACTGAAGGTCGCTTATGTTCCAGAGCGAAGACCATTGTCTTTCAAAAATGACGATGGAGAGTTGGATGGAATTTCCCGTGCGATTTTCGATAAGGTTGCAGAGGTTTCAGGCTTGAGGTTCGAGTATGTCGAGTTGCCAGAGGGTGAGATTACCTATCAGTATTTACAGGAACAGGGGATTGATTTGATTACTGGTGTAGAATACAACAGTGCAAATATGAATTCCAAGGGTATCTTTTTGAGTCGTCCATATATTTCGGCAAGAAAAGTAATGGTGAGCCGTCCGGAATTTGAATATAATGAAGGCAATAAATATAAGCTTGCGGTAGCCACTGGCTCCCAGACTGTTAAGAGTGTTTTGAATAGTAGATATCCGAACCTTGAGGTTGTGGATTATGATACGATTGCGGAATGTTTCGAGGCATTATATATCGGTGAAGTAGATATGCTGATTCAAAATCAGTATGTGGTGGATGCCATATTGGCAAAGCCGATTTACAGCACTTTTAAAGTGGTTCCAATTGACGGATTGGAAGATGAATTATGTTTCTCTACGATTGTAGATTTAAATGGCCGAAATGGAATGGATGAAGAGGAAAGTTCGCTGGTAGTTTCTATTTTAAACAAAGCCATTTCTCAGATTTCAGATACAGATATGGACAATATGGTCATGAGAGAAACAGTAGAAAATCAGTATGAATTAGATGCATTTGACTTCCTGTATAATTATCGCTTTACCATTGTCGCATTAATTGGTGTATTTATTATACTGAATATTTTTGCTGTTATTTATTTCCGTGAGAAAAAGAAACGTGAACTCATTTTGGAAGAAGAAGCAAAGCGTACTGCTTTACAGCAAAGACGTTATCAGACCATTGTAGAATGTTCGGAAGACTTGATTTATGAAATCAGTTTAAATGAACAATCCAATATTGGTTCTGATAAGATTCGTAAGAAATTTGGTTGGGAGATTCCTCGCGAAGTAGATGAACTGGATTTTGCAAAAGCTATGGAAATCCTGCATGTACATCCAGACGATGAACAGACCTTCCGACAGACGATGTTAACCAATGGTATTGGAAAATTTGATGAACAGGTACTGCGTATCGGCAAAGCCAACGGAGAGTATCTCTGGTGTCGCGTATATCGTACCTTGCTTATGGACGATAATCATAATGTAGTTTCTATCCTTGGTAAAATCGTAGATGTGGATGAAGAAATCAAAGAAAAATTACAGTTGGAGCATAAATCCCGTACAGATCTTTTGACAGGTCTTTTGAATAAACAGACCTTTGAAAAAGAGGTAAGGGAATATGTAGAAAATCACAATACAGAGAGTTCTTGTTTCGTATTCCTTGATATGGATCATTTCAAAGATATTAATGATAAGTTTGGTCATAGTGTAGGTGACCAGGTAATCAGAGAAACAGCCAAAAAGATTCAGCTTTTATTTGCGAACTTTGACTTAGTAGGTCGCTTCGGTGGAGATGAATTCTGTGTATTCGTGAAAGAAATTCCACGAGATACCTTAATTGACAGACTGAAATTTGCAGTTAAGAAAATGGAACAGGAGTATGCATACGAAGGCGGATCTGTCAAGATTTCTGCCAGCATCGGTGCAGCTTACTGTAAGAAAGAAAAAATTGGCTATAAGGAATTTATGGATGTAGCAGATGCCGCTGCTTATCAGGCGAAAGACAACGGACGAAATTGCTATATCATCAAAGATGTGGAGTAGCTAGGGAAATTTTATATTATTTAAATACTACGAACTGAGCCTTGTTATATAATAAGGCTCAGTTCGTACTTTATTTGCAATAATAAAATTTTCCTAGCTGCGTCCGCATTGTATGAGTGTTCCTTCACAAATTATGAAGTTCGAAAAAAATTGCTATTTATTTCAGAAAGTTTGTCACAAACAGCAATTCCAAGTGTTTAATATATAGAAACAAAGGAAAGGGGGAGTGTAATGTTACATAATGAATGGAAACTAATCTATGAAAAATATTCCAAGGCACTATATTTATATGCACTTTCCCTTACAGGAAATCCGCAGGATGCTGAGGACTTGCTACAAGAAACCTTTGTAAAAGCCTTTTTATCTTATGAGGCAACAGGAAGCATAAAAAGTTGGTTGATTATTGTACTGAGGAATGAATTTTTTAACTTAATGAGGAAGCGAAAACGAGAAATGTATGAGAATCCTTCTCTTTCCTTAGAGAATATAGCTTTTTGTGAATTCGATTTGTTAGATAACATAATTCAAGATGAAGAGCGAAAGCAATTATATCTTGCAATTCGAAAACTTCCAATTACTATGCAAGAGATTTTAATTGAAAGCGTTTATCTTAATATGAGAGATGAAGAGATTGCTATATTACATCGAACGAGTCAAGAAAATGTACGTCAGATTCGCTCGCGAGCAAGGAAGAAAATAATTGAATTTATGAAGGAGGTATAATCATGAGAGAATGGGATGAAAACAAACTTAATCAAGAATTAGAAGTATTATTAAATGAAATTCCTGAACAGGATGAATTTGAGAAACGCATTGAAAAATATATAAATTATAGAATTCGTAAGATTGTGTATAAAACGCTTGCAATGACGGTTATCGTAGCAATTCTTTTGCTAGTGCTTGTTAATCCTATTTTTAAAGTAAATTTTATCGATCCAACGAAAACGAATGAGAATGACATCTCTATTTATTTTGAGGTGTTACGCGATTACTATGAAACAACTCGCCCATATGTAGAGATTGTATCCTTGGATGCAGAATCTAAGGGGCTAGCCCATTATGAGGTGACCATGCAAGCGACAAATCATAGGGAACGTTTAACTATGGGAAGTGCCAATATATTTTACGATTTGAATTGTGGGACTATTAAAAATCTAAATGACGCACAATTATATTTAGCGAACTATATGGGAAGATTTGATAATTATCTCTATCAAAATGATGAAAATTGGATTAATGACTCTATTGATGAGTTGAGAAAGTTACCTGAATCTGCCAATATATATATTTCGTTATACACAGCATATCCACAGGCAATAGATGAACTTAGAAACTCAAATATTTGTTTAGAATGGATAGAAGTATATCAGCCAAATGTGGAATATCGTGGTGGACTGAGTTTGGCTTTAAGAGCTGCACAAGACAAAACCGATTTGCGCTATGAAATGTCAGAGGAAGAGTTGATAGATGTGTATTGTAAGAATTTGGAAAATTTGCTCGAGCATAAAGAAATGTGGAAAGAATTAAGTCTGCCAAGTACAACTGCTATATATGTAGATTTGAGTGTTCTCCAAGATACATATGAGGACGCAATAAATTTAACAGAACTAAAGACGGAACGCTTTACTCTTTATGGAGAAAAGAAGGATATTATTGAGTTTTTGGAGAATACGGATATTATTTCTATCCAAATTGATGAAATAACGCTTTATTAAATTTCATAAAGTAAGAAATCAGCCGTGTAATAAATATAAACGTGTGCATATTTATATTTATTACACGGCTGATTTCGTAGTGTATAGAAAACTCTCAATTCTAACCAACTAGTTGTTAGAAACGATGGCCGCCACCGCCGCCACCGCCACCACCGCCGCTACGACCACCACCGCCTCCGCCTCCGGAGGAGCTGCGGCTTTGTGGGCTGTAACGTCTGGTTTGCTTGATAAACTCAGTGCGTGGATTTTTGATTTCAGTTTTATAATAAGTGCCATCAATGAGCTGGCTGGTACTTGCCTTGCGGGAACGAGAACTCATTCTTACAACAAAATAGTTAATCAGCAGTGCGATAGCAATTGCAAGCAGCGCATTGCTGATGTATTTCATTGGCTGTGCAATATGTCTGCCTTCCATCAAGGTGTTGATTTGTTCAAAGCCCTTGCTGGCGCAGCCTAGATAATCTTCACGGGAGGCATAGGAGTATACGTTGTCCGTGATCGTCGTTGCATAGGATTTGGTGACGGTTCGGTAAATTTCTCCGTCGCTATGAATCCAAATGTAGCGCTCTTCCATATCAATGAGGAAGACGGTACCACTGCTGTATCCGAAATGTTCCTGATAATAATCCTTGGCATAGCGTTCTGTGCTATAGGTTGGATTCGTGGAAATGGATACGAAGGCTACGTTTCCGTAAGCGGTAATCGGTTCCATGGTTTTTAAAAGCTGTTCTTCTTCGGCATCAGTCAACAAATCTGCCCAATCATCAATGTAAATATAGTAGCCTGTCTCTTCATTGTGAGAAACATAGGTGGCATTTGGAGTAATGCTGTCCGAATCGATATCACTACTTGCCCATGTTGTATTCGGCAATCCGAAAAGAAGCGCCAGAGATAATACCAGGCTTGTAAAAAGCAATGTCATTTGTTTACGCACGGTCATCACCTCCAGTTCTGTCAAACTGTGGCAACCTGCGAGTGGCTAAAATATTGTAGTATTCGATGATGTCTTTAAAGGAATAGAAAATTGCAAGTAAGGATGCAATCACTGCTCCATAATAAAAGATATCATTGGCCGGTTGTAAAATGCCTACGATGGCACATAGTACAATTGCAAAAATGGAACTAAAAAGTGCAGATTTTTTGGTCTGCAAAGCTTCTTTTTTCTTGATAGCAGCAATTTCAGTTGAATAGATAATAATACTGATAATTGCTAAAATAGCTACGACGATTAATAACGTAGAAGGAGTAATCGTAAATAGCAGGTTCAAAAGCAGGAAAATTGGAAGCGCCAAAAGGAGAGAGCCTTTGACATATTTTTTTACGTCAATTGGAAGGTCGGTAACGACTTTTCCAGTTTGCCCGTTTACCGTTGCATAAGCGACACGTCCCGCATTTCGGTAGGACATAAACCAAACTGGAAACATGGCACTATCGATTGCCTTTGTCTGTGTATTTAAGGCAGATGGAGTAAGTAGTGGCTCTACATCGACTCCACTAAATTCCTGGTAAATAGCTCCGATAGAATTGCTATTAGCGATATTTTCGGCATCTGTTTCATAAGTGCTGGCATCTACGTCTGCTGTATCCGCATAAAATCCGCTCAAAAAAGCAGGGGTAAAGGTTTTCATGCCTTTTACATCGTAAGGTGCAATTTTCTCACTGATATTGTCATCAAAGGAAGAGGATGCATCGTAGGAAAGTCCTTTGTAATAAGCATCAATTTCCCCTTTTAATTCATAGTGATCCGTATAGATGTAGTCACCGCGACGTTTGGATTTGGAACCATTCAGAGTAAATTCGCCTTCCTGTGTCATGTAAAATGCCCAATAAGGCATATAGATACCGCGAAAACCGTCAATGTATTTTGGGTTTTTCAATGCATCTGGCGCAAAAATAGCCTTTTTCATCATTTCGCTATAGGCCTGCTTACAATCTTCCTTCGTTTTCTGAAATGGGATGATGTAGTTTGGTCTTTTTTCTTTTGTCAAACGACTGTAAAGGATGGTGGATGCTCCACAGAAACTACAAAATTCTGCTGCGGAAGTGTCAGTGCTTAGGATTTCGCCGCCACATTGTGGACAGGTGAAAACAGTTACATCATATTCCGATTGAGAAGGGGCATTGGGCTCCTTGTCTTCAAAGGAATATACGTCCATTTGCGTCTGGCAGTGTTCGCAGCCTAGGTTTTGGGTGCGGATATCAAATTTTAAATTTCCGCCGCAATTTGGACATGCAAACATAGGAACCTCCTTTTCTTTGGTATTACATTATATTTAAAGATGTGTTTGTCTTATTTTTCTTCTGATTGGTCGAACGATCATTTCATGCCAAATAGATGGGTGGAACATGATAAGAAGTGGGAATAACTCCAATCGACCAGCTAACATATCGAACATAAATACCCATTTAGATAGGTCGTTAAAATGTGCAAAATTTTGTGTAGGCCCAACCATAGATAAGCCTGGCCCGATGTTGTTCATGGTGGCAATTACAGAAGTGAAGTTTGTTACCAAATCTTTTTCTTCCAAAGCGATAATCAAAATTGACAATATAAATATCGCAAAGAATGTAATAATATATACGCTTACGGAGCGAATGACACTGTATTCCACTTCTTTTTCGTCCATGACAATCTGTTTTACGGACTTTGGATGAATGTAGGAATGCAATTCCTTTTTGATAGCTTTACCGACGATAACAAAGCGGGAGACTTTAATGCCGCCGCCAGTACTGCCGGCACATGCACCCATAAACATTAAAAGTACCAGAATTGTTTTGCTTAAGCCTGGCCATAAGTCGAAGTCTGTGGTTGCAAAGCCTGTTGATGAAACGATGGAGGCAACCTGGAATGCGGCATGTGTCAAGGCTTCAAAAAGAGAATCGAACATTCTGGAAATATCTACGGTAATCAATACGATTGCAATGAAAACAACAGATAAAAATACACGTACTTCTTCCATTTTGAATGCATTTTTTATTTGTCCGAATAAAATAAGGTAATATGCATTAAAATTAATTGCAAATAAAATCATAAATATGGTTACGATCCACTGCACAGCAACGGAGTAACCTCCAACACTACTATTTAAAATGCCAAAACCACCAGTGCCTGCAGTGCCGATAGAAATACAGAGGGCATCAAACCAAGGCATTTTTACGAGTAAAAGAGCGATTAGCTCAATAATGGTTAGCACAAAATAGATAATATATAAAATGCGTGCGGTGTAACGCATTTTAGGTACAAGTTTTCCAACAGATGGCCCCGGGCTTTCTGCTCGCATCAGGTTCATATTAGACCCCCCGCTTAACGGTACAATGGCAAGAAGGAAAACGAGTACACCCATACCACCAATCCAATGAGTAAAGCTGCGCCAGAAAAGGGAGGTGTGGCTAAGTGCCTCAACATCATTTAAGATGCTGGCTCCAGTAGTGGTAAAGCCGGATACTGTTTCAAATAAAGCATCAGTGAAATGTGGGATTTCTCCTGTGATATAAAATGGCAGTGCACCAAAGAAACTCAGCACAACCCAGCTAAGTACGGTGGCGATGCAGCCTTCTTTTAAATAGAAGACGCTGTTACGAGCTTTTTTTATAGTCAAAAGAGAGCCCAGTAAGATGCATACTACAGCGATAGCTAAGTAGGTAAAAAGCTCTTTTTCGCTGAAAATAATAGCAATTACACATGGAAGCAACATTAAGAAGCCTTCCAGTTTTATGATGTGACCGAGGATATATCGAATAATTGATGTGTTCATGAAAATCCTCCTAAGCTAAAATGTCCGTAATATCCTGGAAACCAGTGTGTGTAGTAACAATCATTACCTCGTCGCCAATTTGGAGGCTGTCCTGACCGGCAGGGATGAAGACACGGCCTTTTCGGCTGATGAAGCATACAAGAAGGTTGTCCTTCAACTGTAATTCCATCAGTGTTTGGTTTGTGACAGGAGAATCTTCAGTTATCACAAATTCAATTGCTTCTGCCTGAGAATCAAACATATGGTAAAGCACTTCAATGTTACTATCTTTAGAAGCTTGTTTCGCTCTTACATATGAAATGATAGTTTCTGAAGTGATGTATTTTGGATAAATTACACTGCCTAAATCCAGATTGTTTAATACGGTTTTGAAGGTAATGCGGTTTACTTTGGTGATGACCTTTGCATGGGACACCTGCTTCGCATGTAAGGTTAGCATGATATTTTCCTCATCAATTCCGGTAAGCGGAACGAAGGATTCTGCAGTTTCTAAGCCTTCTTCGCGAAGAAGTGCTTCGTCGGTTCCATCGCCATTGATGATGACGGCTTCTGGAAGAAGTGTACTAAGTTCTTCGCAACGTCTTAAGTCGCTTTCGATAATTTTTACTTCAATACCTGCACGCAAGAGCTGATCGGCCAGATAATAAGCAGCCTTTCCGCCACCGACAATCATAGTATCGTTGACGCGGTGAGTGTCAAATCCGATGGCTTTAAAGAAACGGGCACAATTTTTGCGGGTGCCGACGAAGGATACAATGTCGCCTGCTAAAAGTTCAAAATTACCGGATGGAATATGAATTTTTCCTTCACGTTCTACGGCACAAATCAGAATATTGTGTTTGATACGTTTGCCTAAATCCATGATTTTAAGGTGATCTAAAATATTGCCATCTGTAATCTTGAATTTTACAATTTCTGCCTGCCCATGTGCAAAAGAGTTGACCTCCAAAGCACCAGGGAGGTAAAGAATACGTGCCACTTCCTTGGCAGCTTCTAGTTCTGGATTGATAATACGAGCAAGACCAAGTTTTTCGCGCAGGTACGCAATATCTTCGTTGTAATCAGGTGTACGCACGCGTGCGATAGCAGAGCATTCGGTTACTTGTTTTGCAATCGTGCAGCATAAGAGATTGAGTTCATCAGAACCGGTAACAGCGATGACCAAGTCAGCTTCTTCAATACCAGCTTCTTTTTGTACACTGAAACTGGCTCCGTTTCCGCAAACTCCCATAACATCATGCAAATCTGCAACGGCCTGTAATTTTTTAGGGTTTTTGTCAATGACAGTAATGTCATGTCCTTCGAGACAAAGCTGTTCAATCAAGGTGCGTCCTACTTTTCCGCAACCAATAATCAAAATATTAAGTCCATTTTGTCCATGTTTTATGGATTTATCTATTCCAAACATAAATTCCTCCGTGTGAAAGGGGCTACATCCCCAAGATAAGATATATTATAGCACAAATCTTTTATATTTAAAGTATGGTTTTGGATAAGCCTGTGTTATAATGGAAGAAAGATTTTTTCGAGGAGTGGCGAAAATGGATTATAGTAATATTTTGAAATTTAAATATACATGGAGAAAGTATCAGGCAAGAGTGCTTGAGAATACGAGAGAATATGTAGCTGACGGCAAGGTGCATATTGTGGCAGCTCCAGGTTCAGGAAAGACGACTTTGGGTATTGAACTGATTGCGAGAATGAAGGAGGCGGCGTTGGTATTGGCACCTTCTATCACAATTCGTGAGCAGTGGAAGGAACGTATTGTGGATGGCTTCCTGTGTGAGGGACTAAATCCGGATGATTATATCTCGCAGGATTTGAAAAATCCACGCGCCATTACGATTGCGACCTATCAGGCGCTTCATAGTGCCATGAATCGTTATAAAGGCAAATTGGATGAATCAGGCAATGCGGAGGATGATAAGGAGTCCGATGATTTATTTAAGGCTTCTGCAAAGGATGTGGAAGAGGTAGATTATTCTGATTTTGACATTGTTAAGACGATGAAAGCAAACAAAATAGGTTTGGTTTGTCTGGATGAATGTCATCACTTGCGCAGTGAATGGTGGAAAGCGCTCGAAGAACTAAAAAAGGAAATGGGAGGTTTTAAGGTAATCGCTTTGACAGCGACGCCTCCTTATGATTCGAATGCGACATTGTGGAATCGCTATATGAATATGTGCGGAGAAATTGACGAGGAGATTGCGATTCCAGAACTAGTCAAGGAAGGTAGCCTTTGTCCACATCAGGATTTTGTTTATTTCAACTATCCAACGAAGGAAGAAAGGGAAGAGGTTGAGAAATTCAAAATTCGTAGTAAAGAAGCATATGAGAAGCTGATGGGAGATGCAGTACTTGCTGAAGCAGTGCAGAGCCATAGAGGTTTGTGTGGTCTTGTTAGTGATGAAGAATTGTTGGAGAACCCAAATTATTTTGCGGCAATTTTGATTTATTTACAGGCAAAGAATATTCCATTCCCAGATCGATTGAAACGATTGTTGGGAACCAGACGCCTGCCAGAGATGGAGGCATCCTGGTTGGAACTTTTGCTACAGGGCTTCTTGTATGAAGATGTAGAAAACTATACCTGCGATGAAAATTATCGTAAGGAATTGATTTCGTACCTGAAGGCAGAGGGTGTGATTGAGAAGAAGAAAGTGTCCTTTACGACAACTCCTTCCATAGAAAAACTTTTGACGACCTCCAAGGGAAAATGCGAGAGTATCAAGGATATTGTTGCACATGAATATAAGGCCGACGGCAAGGATTTACGATTGCTGGTGCTGACAGATTATATTCGCAAAGAATACGAAAAGGCTTTGGGAACCGATGCAGATGTGATGTCGCTTGGTGTCATTCCATTTTTTGAGCAGCTCCGTAGAAGTGTTGGTACAGAAACGGATTTGCGACTTGGCGTGCTTTGCGGAACGATTGTGATTATTCCGGCGGAGGCAAAGGAGGCTTTGGTAGAGGCAGTTGGTGATAGTGGCAAAATCACATTTTCTAAAATAGGAAACCTTTCCGAAGAGGATTATGTAAAGGTAAATGTGGTAGGAGATGCCCATTTCCTGACAGGTGCGGTTACAGATATTTTTACACAGGGCTGTATGCAGGTATTAATCGGAACGAAGTCGCTCCTGGGCGAGGGGTGGGATTCGCCATGTATCAATTCCTTGATTCTGGCAAGTTTTGTTGGTTCTTTTATGTTGAGTAATCAGATGAGAGGCCGTGCAATTCGTGTGTTTAAGCAGAACCCAGAAAAGACCAGTAATATCTGGCATTTGGTTTGCTTGTCGCCTTGGAAGGATGCATCTAAGGAAAATAGTGAGATAAGCGAGGATTATGCATTGTTAGAACGCCGCATGGATCATTTCCTGGGGCTTCATTATACAGAAGACATTATCGAAAACGGAATGGATCGTCTGTCTATCATTCAACCGCCATTTAACGAACAGAATGTGGCCCAGATGAATCAGAAGATGTTAGAATTGTCTGGAGAAAGAGCAACGCTGAAAGATCGTTGGAACCGCTCACTTTCTTTGCATCGCAAAATGGATATTGTGGAAGAAACCGCTGTTGCAGAAGCAAGTGTTCCAAAGACGGTATTCAAGGAAAACTTATGTGGACTTATTTTTGCAGCAGTGGCATTTGTTGCGTTGCTTGTGGTACGTTTTGTTTTTGCAGGCTCATTTTTAGGTGTGCTGGCTACAGTTGCACTTGTAGCAGATGTGATATATGCCCTTACGAAATTGCCTAAACTGATTCAGCTTATGAATGCCGAAAAGAGATTGTTTGCATTTGGAAATGGTATTCGTAAAGCTCTGTTAAAACTCAATCTTATGGAAAGTTCGAAGAGCAAGGTGAAAGTTGAGTCGGATGGTTTAGAAAAGCAGACG
>JAFUPI010000026.1 GCA_017481285.1 Agathobacter sp.
ACTGTTCGTGCGAAAAGAGCGGACTATGTATTTTCTAAAGCAGTCGTTAGCTTTGTAGGAAGTATGATTATGCTTTGGGCATATTTCATCGGAACTGTTCTCGGTGGTGCTATCTCAGGTTTATCCTTTGATTTGGGAACTGCAGGTGTAAGTGGTCTTGTGATGTGTATGCTGGCAAAGTCCTTCTTACTCTTAGTATTTGTAGGTCTCTATTTGCTGATGAGTATTATTGCAAAGGAAAAATTATGGTTATCCCTGGTGGCATCTATGATGTCAAGTATGTTACTTTTCATGATGATCCCAGCATTAACACCATTGGATTCTACCATTACAAACGTGGTGCTGTGTCTTGTTGGCGGCGTGATTTTCTGCGTTGGTTTAGGTGCAGTTAGTAATGTGATGCTCAAAAACAAAGATATTGTGTAAATAGTAAGGAGACTGTATGAAAAATCGTATGAAAAAATTATTGCTATTAGGAATGGTAGTTGTAATGGTTTTTTCTTGTGTTGCCTGCGGTGGCAAGACGAATTCCGATAATAGAAACACCGAAAAAGATAGTGAAACTACGAAGAATGAGTTACAGGATTTTGAAGCGGTGAGCTTAGACGATGGAAAAGCCGGAGAGATTTATTGGCTTTCCTTCGCAGATGGTCCATCCTATGAAGCAACACCACTTCCAGAAAAGCATTTCCTTGGAGCTTCTATGGCTTTTACGGGAATGAAAATGAAAACGATTGAAGTGAAAGTAAAATTCTACGAAGATGGAACCTACAAATATGTTGCAAGTGACATCAGTGAAGTCGATATGTCCCATGAAAGATGGATGCATCGCGAATATGTGTGGACTGGAACTTATACCAAAGCAGATAATGTATATACGTTAGCGGTTCCAACTACTGCAACGCTCGAGTTTGTAGGTGCAAAAGCATATGAAGTGCAGGCTGCACTAATCGGTGAATTAGGTAGCTTTACTCATGAAACTAACCCAGAGCTTATCACAATGTTCCAGGAAGCAACTGCGACTGTAGACGGCGATAAAATCACTTTTACAGTAGCAAATAGCGGTGAAGCAGAGGCTGCTCCACAGGAAGGTCAGATTAAAGTGGCTTGTATTGGAGACAGTATTACATACGGACATGGCGTGACAAACTGGGCAACAGAAAACTATCCAGCTGTTCTTCAGAGCTTGCTTGGAGAAGAATATTTTGTTGCAAACTATGGTTTTATCGGAGCCTGTGTAAATCCAAATGGTGACAAACCATATACTAGTCAGAATGTATATCAGAAGAGCTTGGATTTGAATGCAGATATTATCGTGCTTATGTTGGGAACCAACGATTCGAAAGCTTCCAACTGGACAGATGCAGATACTTTTGTAAAAGCCCACAAAGCACTTTTGGATACGTATTTTGCAGATGGCAGACAGCCAAAGGTATACATTGGACTTTGTGCAGAAAGCTATGATATCGAAAATCCAGAAATGGAATATGGCATTCAGCCAGCAGTCGTAGATCAGATTGCAAAAGCACTTCAGAGTGCGTATGCTTCTGAAAATGTAGAAATCATTGATATTCACAGCCTTACCGAAGCACATCCAGAGTGGTTTTCAAAGGATGGAGTTCATCCAAATACCGAGGGTGCAAAGGCGATTGCTGAGGCAGTTGCTGAGGCAATTAAATAATAAGAATCAGAAAGAGAAAACTTTGGGTCAAAAGTTTTCTCTTTTTTGTATAATTTGATGCTTGAAACATCATAGGAAAGTGCTAAGATACAAAATGAAGTTTCTTTCAGAAAGAAGGCGTCATTATGTCGGGACAAAAAAGTTCCAAGAGCTATACCATGGATTTGTGTGCAGGCTCAATTTTGAAAAAAATGCTTTTGTTTGCACTGCCACTTATTACATCTAGTATTTTGCAGTTGTTTTTTAATGCGGCAGATGTCATTGTGGTAGGACAGTTTGCTGGAGACAATGCGCTTGCGGCAGTTGGTTCCAACGGCTCGATCATTAACCTATTGGTAAATGTGTTCATGGGTTTATCTGTCGGAGCAAATGTATTAGTCGCTCGATTTTTTGCTGCAAAGCAGGAGCAGGAACTGCGTAAAACAGTACATACCGCAATCACCGTTAGTGTGGTTTGTGGTGTCTTTTTGGCTATCGTGGGATTTTGTGCTGCGAAGCAGTTGCTTATTTGGATGCAGAGTCCACCAGAGGTAATTGATTTAGCCGCGTTGTATTTGCGTATTTATTTTTTAGGTATGCCTGCAAATATGGCATATAATTTCGGTGCAGCTATTTTACGTGGTGTGGGAGATACCAAGAGACCGCTATACTACTTGACATTTGCAGGTGTTATAAATGTGATTTTAAATCTGATTTTTGTAATTCTGTTCCATATGGACGTAGCAGGTGTAGCACTAGCAACAGTAATTTCTCAATGTGTTTCCGCAGTGCTGGTACTTCGATGTCTGAGTAAAGAAAGTGGTGCAATACGTTTAGAGAAGCAGTATTTAGGAATTGATAAAGATATTCTACTTAGAATATTACAGATTGGACTTCCGGCAGGTGTACAGGGCTCCCTATTTTCCTTGTCAAACGTAGTGATTCAGTCTTCGGTCAATAGCTTCGGTGCAATTGTGGTGGCAGGAAATTCTGCTGCGCAAAATGTAGAAGGATTTGTTTACGTTGCAATGAATGCTTTTTCCCAGGCGATTGTTGCCTTTGTTAGCCAGAACCTGGGAGCGGGAAAATACGAACGAATCAATAAAGTTGTAATCGTTACACTGCTTTGTGTGCTGTCGGTCGGCTTGGTGCTGGGAAATGGAATGTATTTTATGAGTGAACCTCTGTTGCATTTATATTCCGATAGTGAAGTAGTTATTGCCGCCGGTGTAAAACGCTTGTCCATTATATGTACAACTTATGCATTATGTGGAATGATGGATACGATGGTAGGGGCTTTGCGAGGCCTGGGCTATTCCGTGATGCCGATGGTCGTATCACTATTAGGGGCCTGTGTATTTCGTATGGCATGGATATTCGTCTTTTTCCAGATGGAACAGTTCCATACCATTGATACGGTTTATTTTGCATATCCAATCTCGTGGACATTGACCTTTAGTGTGCATGTGTTGTGCTTTATCTTTGTAAGAAATAAGTGTAAAATAGTTGAAAATTTTGGTTAATTTTAACCGAAATTTCTTTTGGCACTCTTGAAATAGTACAACATAAGGGGTATACTAAAAGAAATTTAGGGATAAACTAACCAAAATATCTTTTAGGAGTGTTCAATATGGAAAAAGAAATTAAGAGAGACTATTACTTAGATCAACTCATAAAACGTAAAGGTAACGGATTGATTAAAATCGTAACCGGAATAAGAAGATGCGGAAAATCATATTTGCTAAGAACCTTGTTTAAAAACCATTTGCTTGAGAGTGGAGTAGATAAAAATCATATTATAGAA
>JAFUPI010000027.1 GCA_017481285.1 Agathobacter sp.
AATACAAAAGAAATTCATTGGAGGATATGAATATGTCTAAATACGCAGTAACAAAAACAGAAAAGAACTTAAAGGAAGCTTTTGCTGGCGAATCTATTGCTCGCAATAAATACACATACTTTGCATATGTAGCAAAGAAAGCTGGTTATGAACAGATTGCTGCTATTTTCCAGGAAACAGCTGACCAGGAAAAAGAACACGCAAAAATGTGGTTCAAAGAATTTCACGGTCTTGGCGATACAGCACAGAACTTAAAATGGGCAGCAGAAGGCGAAAACGACGAATGGACAAATATGTACGCTCGTATGGCTGAGGAAGCAGAAGAAGAAGGTTTCCCAGAATTAGCTGCAAAATTCCGTTTGGTAGCTGGTGTAGAAAAAGCGCATGAAGAACGCTACAACAAGATTTTGAAAAACATTGAAGAAGGCAAGACTTTCGAAGGTGATGCTCCACTGGGTTGGAAATGCCGCAACTGTGGACATATCCACTATGGTGATGAAGCTCCAGAAGTTTGTCCAACATGTAATCATCCACAGGCTTATTTCGAAAGAAAAGTGGAAAATTATTAAAATATCTAAAATGAAGCCCACGAGTTATTGCTCGTGGGCTTTTTTCATGATATAATTTGTCCAAGAATGGCTATATTTGGGGGAAATATGAAAGTCAGTTTTTCGGAAATTAGGGACGGTAGTCCTATCATTATCATATTGCATAGTGGATCTGTACATACCAAAATGCATGGAAACATCATAAATCTGATACGTGAAGATATTGCAACCATTTCTTTCGACACCTCGGTTTCACAAGTATTGAAATTTGATCATATGGATATTGAAGTTATTTATATTTCTGACGACGGTTATCCGTATGTTTGGAAGAAATGCAAAATTGTGTATTTTAAAAACAATTATGTTCTTCAGATTAAAGGGGAAGGGACTCGTTATAATCGAAGAATCGCTTATCGTGTCAGTATTTCTCGTTCCGCCCAGCTATACACTACAGAAGATAAAGAATATAAAGTAAACGTGAAGGATGTTAGCCTGAATGGTTTCTCTATTGCCGATAAAAAGAATGAGCTGAATCTCTCCATGGAAGATGGTGTGTCCATTTATTTTGAAGACTTAAATCATACCATCGATTTATATGGCACGGTCATTCGTATCGAGCAACGAGACGACTACCTTGTATATGGTTTTATCATTCGACGCTCGTGTCGTGATTTACCTTCATACATTACAACAAAATTAGGGGATAACAGTAATAACTTACCACCATCGTATGTTATTTAATTGGGGAGGTTTGCCTTGAAAAAAGAATTTAATGAAATTGAAATAGGCAGCCGCATATTACTGAGTCTAAGCAGCGGCAACAAAAGCATGGAAATGGGCGCCACTATCGCCAGACATCTAAAGGACAATATCGCACTTATTACTTTAGACAACAGTAGCGGACAGATTTTAAAATTTGATAATGTAACGATTAATGTCATCTATACCAATGCCGAGGGTATACCATATATTTGGATGAACTCTACGGTAGTATATTACCAGGGACAATACCTTTTACAGGTTAAGGCCGAAGGTGGACGTCGACATAATCGACGTAATAGTTTCCGTGTAGGTGTATCTCACTATGCCAAACTTCGCATTACTGGTCATGGAGAAGTAGAAGTCGTGGTTCGAGATGTCAGTCTTACCGGATTTTCTATCACGGATCGAAAAAAAGAATTAGGCTTATCACAGGGTACACATGCCTTACTTCGTTACGAAGATATTGGCCACGAACTGGAATTGGAAGGTAATGTAGTACGTATTGAAGAGACAGAAGAATATATCATCTATGGATTTGTTATCACGAAATCCAGTCGAGATTTATCTTCTTACGTAAATATGAAGCAACGACAGAAAAGGACATAAAAGGAATATCCCGGGATGCTGTATTCGCATAAGGCATCCCAGGATATTCCTTTTTCTTTTTATATAACTTAACAATTTTCTAATATTGGGAAACGAAGCGTTACCTTAAATAAATCTCCATCAATTTCCAATTTCATCGTACCTTGCATAAGCTCCGTCAGGCTCTGTGCAATGGATAAGCCTAAACCGCTGCCCTCCGTATTACGAGAGCTGTCGCCTCTTACGAAACGTTCCATCAGCTCATCGCTTGGAATATTGAGTGCTTCCTTGGAAATATTTTTAAATACAATCACAGCTTCCCTTTTTTCTGCTTTCAAAGAAACATATACTCTGCTCCCAGGTAATGAATACTTGCAGGCATTATTTAATAGGTTATCTAATACCCTCCAGATATGTCTGCCATCTGCCATCATCTTAACTGGAACATCTGGTTTTTCTACTACAACCGCCAACTGGTTCTTCTGCAATTTTTCTTCGAATTCGCCAATGATTTGCGTCAAAAGAACTTCTACATCACATTCTTCCAAATTAACAGTTAGGTTTCCCGTAGAAGCCTTGGATGCTTCCATCAAATCTTCAATCAACTTCTTTAGTCTTGCAGACTGTCGATCCAGTACATCTACATATTCCTGCAGTTTTTCATCTTGCACATCTTCTTTTTTGATTAAGTCGACGTAGTTGATAATAGAAGTAAGTGGTGTCTTAATATCATGAGATACGTTGGTAATAAGCTCTGTTTTGAAGTGCTCACTCTTCATACGCTCCTCTACTGCAAGGGCGATACCTTCACTTACCTTATTGATACTTTCGCCATGCTCTTTAAATTTCCAAAACATTCTGCTCGTATCGATTGGCTGGGACATATCACC
>JAFUPI010000028.1 GCA_017481285.1 Agathobacter sp.
AGCAACAGAAGTTATGGTTGAAGCATTCAAGGGAACAGAATATGATACAGGTCTTGATAACAACCAGCTTGCAGAAATCGCTGCTTACTTCCGTCCAATGAGAGAAGAAGCAATCAAGAGCGGTCTCTTAAATCCAAAGGTACTTGGTGTAGATATCCAGACACTTTTATACCAGGTTCCAGGTGGTATGTTATCAAACATGGTATCTCAGTTAAAAGAACAGAACGCAGAAGATAAATACGAAGAAGTATTAAAAGAAATCCCACGTGTTCGTAAAGACCTTGGTGAACCACCATTGGTAACACCTTCTTCACAGATCGTTGGTACACAGGCTGTATTTAACGTACTTATGGGTGAACGCTACAAAGTAGCTACAAAAGAAACAAAAGACGTATTACTTGGAAAATATGGTCAGACTGTAAAACCATTCAATCCAGAAGTAGTAGACAAGGTTCTTGGCGAAGAAAAGAAGAATGCTATTACATGTAGATATGCTGACTTACTTGAACCAGAATTAGATAAGCTTGAAGCTGAAATGGCTCAGTACAAACAGCAGGATGAAGACGTACTTACATACGCATTATTCCCACAGGTAGCAACAGATTTCTTCAAATATCGTGAAGCTCAGCAGACAAAAGTAGATGCTAAGATTGCAGATACAGAAAACGGTGCTTACCCAGTTTAATCAAGTGATTAGCTTGTATACATGAAGGCTTAAAAAACAAGATTTTGTTATAAGAAACAGAAGACCCCACAATGATTTGTGGGGTCTTATTTTGTTTATTCTTGTCGAAAAAAATTTGCAGGAAAAATTGCAAGAATTGCATTGTAAAAAACAGGTGGTCTGTTATAATTATTCTTACATGAGATTAGGAAAGTTTGAGGAAGGAAAATGGCTAATACAAACGATTTATTAAATCGTATTAATAAGAAATATAGTTCCATGAGCAAAGGTCAAAAATTATTGGCGACTTATATTACGGACAACTATGATAAGGCTGTTTTTTTAACTGCAGCAAAGATGGGGGATATTGTAGGTGTTAGTGAATCAACAGTAGTTCGATTTGCTATGTGCCTGGATTATAAGGGATATCCAGAATTTCAAAAAGCGTTAGAAGAGTTAGTTCGAAATAAGCTCAATTCGGTTCAGCGAATGGAAGTAACTTATGGAAGAATCAGTCAGTCTGAGATTTTGGAAAATGTGCTACAATCCGATGCAGACAAGCTGAAAACGACTTTGGAAAAAATAGACCATAATGCGTTTGAATTGGCAGTGGATACGATTTTAACTGCAAGAAACATCTATATCGTGGGAATACGAAGTTGCGCGCCACTTGCAAGTTTCCTTTCTTTTTATTTGAATTTGATGTTTGACAATGTTCGTTTGCTTCATACTAACAGCTCTAGCGAAATTTTTGAACAAATGGTGCGTATTGGAGAAGAGGATGTCATTATTGGAATCAGCTTTCCGAGATATTCTATGCGTACTTTAAAAGCCTTAGAATTTGCCAACAATCGCAGCGCAAAAGTTATTACTATCACAGACAGTATACATTCTCCAATGAATCTGTATTCTTCCTGCAATTTGATTGCGGATAGCGATATGGCATCCATTGTGGATTCTTTAGTTGCACCGCTAAGTGTTATCAATGCTTTAATTGTGGCACTTTGCATGAAGAAACAGAAGGAAGTTGCCAAGACGCTTACAACTTTAGAAGAAATCTGGGATGAATACCAGGTGTATGAAAACGATGAAATTGACGTGATAGATGACTCTATCAAGATACACTATGCGAAATTAGAGGAAATGGACCATGAGTAAGGTTATTGTAATCGGTGGTGGACCAGCGGGAATGTTTGCGGCATATTTTGCAGCGAAGAACGGCCATAAGGTTACACTGTTAGAACAAAATGAAAAACTAGGTAAGAAGCTATATATTACAGGCAAAGGTAGATGCAATATTACCAATGCCAGTGATATGGAAAATCTCTTTGCAAATGTATGCAGTAATGAAAAGTTTTTATATAGTGCCTTTTATTCATATACGAATGATCAGGTAGTGGATTTCTTTGAAAGTTATGGGCTTCGCACAAAGGTAGAACGTGGAAACCGAGTATTTCCGGTTTCAGACCATTCTTCCGATGTAATTGCAACCTTAACGAAAGCATTGAAAGAAGCTGGTGTAGAGGTTAAACTTTACACAAAGGTAACGAAGCTTTTGACAGAAGAGGACGTGATAAAAGGTGTGGAATTGGAAGATAATACTACAATGTATGCGGATGCGGTGGTGCTTGCTACAGGTGGTATTTCTTATCCATCTACAGGTGCAACTGGAGATGGATACCGTTTTGCAGAAGGTTTGAATCATAAAATAATAGAGCCCAGTCCATCTTTGGTGCCATTCGAGGTTCAGGAGAGCTGGATAGCAGAAATGCAGGGGTTATCATTGAAGAATGTAGCGATTACCATAGAAAGGGAAGGTAAGAAGCTATACAATGATTTCGGCGAAATGCTATTTACTCATTTTGGGGTAAGTGGACCGATGATTTTATCTGCAAGTGCTTCGATAAAACCAGCATATTTTAAGGATTTTGCACATGAACTGACACTCAAAATTGATTTGAAGCCAGCCTTAGACAGAGATCAGCTGGATAAACGCATTTTAAAAGATTTTGAGGAGGCAAAGAATAAACAGTATAAAAATTCCATTCAAAAGTTGTTGCCATCCAAGATGATTCCAATTATCATTACATTAAGTGGTATCGATCCAGACAAAAAGGTGAATGAAATTACCAAGGAAGAACGTATGAGATTGGTGGATTTATTAAAAGGATTGCCAATGACGATTATCGGTTTAAGAGGCTGGAATGAAGCTATTATTACAAAGGGTGGCGTTTCTGTGAAACAGGTTAATCCATCTACCATGGAGTCAAAGCTGGTAAAGGGCTTGTATTTTGCAGGCGAGCTTTTGGATTTGGATGCTATGACAGGTGGATATAATCTGCAGATTGCCTGGTCAACAGGATATCTTGCCGGAAGTAGTATTTTGTAGGATATGATATAAATACATTTTAAGAAAAACGAGGTAGAAGAATATGAGTTTTAATATTGCAATTGATGGTCCAGCAGGTGCCGGAAAAAGCACAATCGCAAAACAGTTGGCAAAGGAATTAGGTTTTGTATACGTAGATACAGGTGCAATGTATCGTGCTATGGCGTATTATTTTATTACAAATGGAATTGGTGCAGAGGATGAAGCTGCAATTTCAGCAGCCTGTCCAAATGTGAATGTTTCTATTACTTATGAAGATGGAGTACAGAATGTTTGGTTAAATGGCGAAAACGTATCCAGCGTGATTCGCCAGGAAGAAGTAGGAAAAATGGCTTCTGCCACAAGTGTATATCCAGTAGTTCGTACGAAACTGGTAGAATTACAGCAGGAGCTTGCGAAGACAACAGATGTCATCATGGATGGACGTGACATTGGAACTGTAGTACTCCCAAATGCAGATGTTAAGATTTACATGACTGCTAGTTCAGCGATTCGTGCAAAAAGACGTTTTGATGAATTGACTGCAAAAGGTGTGGAATGTGATTTGGATGAAATCGAAAAGGATATCATTGAAAGAGATTATCGCGATATGAATCGTGAAACTTCACCACTGAAAAAAGCGGATGATGCAGTAGAATTAGATACCTCCGATTTGGATATTGATGGTGTTGTAAAGGCAATGAAAGAAATCATTGCAGAAAAGAGATAGTGTTAGATTGTAGGTAGAAACTATGAAAAATGTTAGATTAGCAAAAAGTGCAGGCTTTTGTTTTGGGGTAAAGCGTGCCGTGAATATGGTTTATGAAGAGATTGATAAATCAGCGGAAAATGCTGAAAATACACCAATTTACACTTATGGACCAATTATTCATAATGATGAGGTAGTCAAGGATTTTGCCAGCAAGGGTGTGACCTTGGTAAAAGAACTCTCTGAATTAGCAAATTTACCGAAGGGTAAAATTATTGTTCGTTCTCATGGAATCAGCCGTGCAGAATATGAAGAGATGGAACAGTATGGATTTACAGTTGTAGATGCGACATGTCCATTTGTGCGCAAAATTCACAAAATTGTAGACGAGCATAGTAAGCAAGGCGAATATATCATTATCATTGGAAATCCAGCACATCCTGAGGTGTGTGGAATTCGCGGCTGGGTAAATGGAAATGATGTTTCTATTATTGAAAGTAAAGAAGAAGCAGAGAAATTTTCTTTATCTGTGGACAAAAAAGTCTGTATTGTCTCTCAAACGACATTTAACTACAATAAATTTCAAGATTTAGTTGAAATTGTCAGTAAAAAAGGGTACAATATAAGTGTTTTAAACACAATCTGTAATGCAACTGAGGAGCGTCAGACAGAGGCTCGTCAAATTGCAAAAGAAGTTGAGGCTATGATAGTAATAGGGGATAAACATAGCTCCAATACACAGAAACTGTTTGAAATATGTAATACAGAGTGTGAGAAAACTTACTACATTCAAACGAGTAAGGATATGGATTATCAGTTACTGAAGTCCATCAATAACGTAGGTATTACCGCTGGGGCATCGACCCCAAATAATATTATTGAGGAGGTTTCAAAGAATGTCAGAAATGAGCTTTGAACAAATGCTTGAAGAATCTTTAAAAACAATAAGAAATGGAGAAGTGGTAGAAGGTACCGTTATTGATGTGAAACCAGACGAAATCATCCTGAATATCGGATACAAATCAGACGGAATCATTACACGTAGTGAATACACAAACGAACCAAACGTTGATCTTACTACAGTAGTTAATGTTGGCGATACCTTAGAAGCTAAGGTCGTAAAAGTAAACGACGGAGAAGGACAGGTTGTTCTTTCTTACAAACGCCTTGCTGCAGAAAAAGGAAGCAAGAGATTAGAAGAAGCTTACGAAAACAAAGAAGTATTAACAGCAAAAGTATCTCAGGTATTAGCTGGTGGTGTTACAGTTGTTGTTGATGAAACTAGAGTATTTATCCCTGCAAGTCTTATCTCAGATGTATATGAAAAAGATCTTGCGAAATTCAAAGATCAGGAAATCGAATTCGTAATTACAGAATTTGATCCTAAGAAGAGAAGAGTTATCGGTAACAGAAAAACTCTCCTCGTTTCTCAGAAAGCAGAAGCACAGAAAGCATTATTCGACAAAATCGCAGTTGGTGATACGGTAGAAGGAACTGTTAAGAATGTAACAGACTTCGGTGCATTCATCGATTTAGGCGGAGTTGACGGATTACTTCATATTTCAGAAATGTCTTGGGGCAGAGTAGAAAGTCCTAAGAAAGTATTTACAGTTGGACAGACTGTTAAAGTTTATATCAAGAGCATTAGCGAAACAAAAGTTGCACTTTCTATGAAATTTGATGATGAAAATCCATGGAAAGATGCTGAAACAAAATATGCTGTTGGAAACGTTGTAACTGGTAAAGTTGCTCGTATGACAGACTTTGGTGCATTCGTTGAATTAGCTCCTGGTGTAGATGCATTATTACATGTATCTCAGATTTCAAAAGATCATGTTGAAAAACCAGCAGATGCTTTAACTGTTGGACAGGAAGTAGAAGCAAAAATCGTTGATTTCAATGAAGAAGAAAAGAAAATCAGCTTAAGTATCAAAGCTTTATTTGCTCCAGAAGAACCTGTAGCAGAAGAAGATGATGCAGATGTAGCTGACGTTAATATTGAAGAAGTAGCTTCTGCTATTGAAGAATAAGAAGTGTTTAAGAGGCTGCCAAAGATGGCAGTCTCTTTTCGCATATTATAATAATCTATGGGGGATGATTATGCTTAACAATTATGAATGGTTTAAAACCGAAATCTTGAAAATGACCAAGATCGATTTGAATTACTACAAAGAAAAACAGATGCGTCGTCGTATTGATACACTGGTTACGAAAAATGGTGCGAAATCATATGAAGAATATGTAAAGTTAATCAAGGGAGATAAGGCTTTATTCGAGCAGTTTGTTAACTTCCTTACAATCAACGTATCTGAATTTTACCGTAATACAGATCAGTGGAAATTGATGGATGAAAACGTAATTCCAAAGATTTTGGAAAATAATAAAGGTACTATCAAAATTTGGAGTGCTGCATGTTCGACTGGTGATGAGCCATACTCACTTGCCATGGCATTTTCTAAACATGTGCCATTGAACAGAATTAAGATTACAGCTACCGATATCGATAAACAGGTAATTCAGCATGCACAGGTTGGTTTGTACAATGCGAAGAGTATTGCTGGTGTGCCAGCTGATATGAAAAAGAAATACTTTACACAGGTAGGTGCTTCTTATCAGATTGCGGATGAAATCAAGAAATGTGTAGAATTTAAAGAACATAACCTTTTAAAGGATGTTTATCCAACAGGATACGATTTAATCCTTTGTCGAAACGTAGTTATCTACTTTACCGATGAAGCAAAGGATATGATTTATGCTAATTTCTTTAAATCATTAAAGAATAAAGGTGTATTGTTCATTGGAAGCACAGAGCAGATTAGTAATTACAAAGAATTAGGCTTTGATCGCTTAAGCAGTTTCTATTTCCAGAAACCATAATATGGATGAAATGAAAAACCGAGGTTTCGACTTCGGTTTTTTCGGTATAAAAGGAGTAGAGTTATGAAGTTAAGTAAGAATTGGAAGCGAATTATTGCAGGAATTATGACATTTACCATGGTGTTTTTATCCGTAGATGCAGGGTGTATTTCTGCGTTGGCTTCAGAGATTCAAAAATTGTCCGTAGAGACGAAAAATGTACAAGGTACGACAGGATATTTGGATATCGGTCATGATGCTGGTAGAGTACAGGATACCTATGTAGGCGGAAGTTTGTCCTTAAAAGAAGAGGAGACACTCGCATCAAGTTATAGTTCTGTTTCGGAAGGATATGTGACTCCTGTAAAAAATCAGAGTAAGTGGGGTGTATGCTGGGCTTTTGCTGCTTGTGCAGCGATGGAATCTTATGCACTTCGTCATGGATATGTAGATGATCCTAAAAAAATAGATTTCTCAGAATATGCACTTGCATATTTGACTTATAATGATGGTACAAGTGAAACTGCTGGTTTTACAGGAGACTATACATATGCAGAAGATGAGTATATGGATGAGCTTTTTAAATCTGGTGGTAATGACGAGTATGCCTTCAAAGCATTATCAAATTGGTCTGGTATCTATAATGAAGCAGATGATACATATTATGCGGATAGTTTGGAAAGCGGTACCATTGAAAAATATGTAGAGAATGCAGATAATATTGATTTTGTTCTAACAGGACAGAAATATATCAGCATGCAGGATGCGGATCAGGTAAAACAGGCAATATTGGAAAATGGAGCAGTGTCTGTAGGTTATTATTCTCATGTGGATTATATAGCGGATGCCGATGGTATTTACAATTATAATTATGAAAAACAGGCACAAAATCACGGCGTTGTAATTGTTGGATGGGATGATAATAAAAGTAAGGATCAGTTTCAAATAAAAGATTTAAATGGTACTACAATTGCTTCTCCAGAAAATGATGGTGCATGGTTGGTAAAAAACAGCTGGGGTACATGGGATGGATATGATGGATATATTTGGATTTCCTATGAAGATTTAGGACTTCTTTCCAGCAATGCAGTTGTATATGAAGTGGCACCAAAAAGTGAATTTGACAATATTTATCAGCACGATGGAGCAACCGTGTTTGCGGCATACTGTCAGGCTGCAAAAGCAGCATCTGTTTTTGAGATAACAGGAGATAGTAAACAATTATTAGAAGCGGTTTCGTTTGCTTTGTATTCAACAGAAGCTGAATATACGATTTCTATTTATAAGACAACAGATGAAGCAATATTGGAAAATGGAGAACTTCTTACTTCGGTTTCAGGCTCTACAACTTACGAAGGGTATTATACCGTGAAGTTAGACAATCCTGTTGAGTTAAGCGTAGGAGATACAATTGCCATCGTTATTGATTTTACGGAAGTAGAATACATTATTACCGGTGCGAATAATTATACACTCATAGGTGAATATGATGAAAATAATGTACTTACTTTGCCATATTCAACCGTTTATTCCTCAAGCGAAGAAGGACAGTCTTATATCTGGCCATATGTATTATGGGATAGTTATTATTTAGATATGGCTTCAGAAGATGGGTATGATAAAGCACAAGTAAACAATGTTTGTATCAAAGCTTTTACGACGGATGTGGTAAGAGCACCAGAGAATGTTGCAGCTTCAACAACTGGTCGTAGCGAAGCGACGATTACCTGGGATAAGATAGATGAAGCTGTAGGATATGAAGTTTGGATAGGTGCGACTTGGGATGATCCAAATGCTACTACTGTGCAGCTTATGAATGATAGCAATACACATCATACATCATACGTTACCGATATAACCCTAGGAAATGTGTATTTTTATAAGGTGGCAGCCATTTATGAGGACGAAAATGCAGCAACAGGTATGGTGAAATCAGATTATTCATCATTTATCTTGTTTCAGGCAAAAGTACCACCTGTGAAAAATGGGGGGAATAATGACAATTTCTATCAGAGAATGACCTTTAAGTGGGATGCCCTTGGTTCCATGGTGGATGGTTATGTGTTAGAAATGTATAAAGGTTCTATACTTACTGATGAGAATAAAATAGATACAATTGTTGTAGAAGGTGGAGATGTTTCATCTTATGTATATGATACAAGCGCATATGAAGCAGGCACGACAATTAACTATTGTGTTTACGCATATATAAAAGATGGTGAGGATAGAATTTTATCGGATTGGTATATCGGACCGGGTGGTTCTACGAAAAGCGAACCTTTGGATGTTGCGGTAAAATGGCATGTGACAACAATTGAAAATGTGGACTATCTGGTAATCGATGTAGAAGAGGTTTTGGGAGCGGCTGAAACAGCACAAGATGAATTATGTCTGTGGTATTGTTTAGATGCAAGTGCATCGGACCCTGATTATATCTTCCCTTTGGATATGTCGGATGGAAAAACACAGTTTATGTATACATGGAAAGAACATTATATTTCTTACAAAGATACAGGCTATGTATATTTGACAAATGGAGATAAAACTACGGCATTTCAGGATGACGCCATTGTAATTGGCGGAGCGTATGTCGAGCCGGTATTAGAACCGATAAGTGATGTTACATTGACTTCTGCTGGACAAGTGGTTCAGTTACAGGCTGTAATTTCCAATGAGAGCCAAATGGAAAACTTTAATTATAGTTATCAATGGTATGTGGCTGCGGATGCAGATTCGGTAGGAAATGCAATTGAAGGTGCGACAGCGTCTGTCTATGAAGTAAAGGTTGGCTCCTTTGATGAAAAATTCTATTATTGTGAAGTGACTGCCGAGTATCCAGACAATGATGTGTTAAAACATGTTGTTACGACCACAAATGATAACAACAAGCATACTCGCGTAAAAGGTGAATTGTTTGGAACACAAGTAAATGTAGCTCCAATAGCGAATCAAGTATATACGGGACAGGAAATTACACCGGATATTGTAGTAACGGACAAAAATACAGGAAATATTTTGGAAAAAGGAACACACTATAATGTTTCTTTCTCTAATAATACAAATGTAGGAACCGCAGTTGGAACAATCGAATTTATTGGTGATTATAAAAATGCTCCATCTGCTACGGTTTATTTTGATATAACTCCAAAATCAGCAGAGGGATTGAAACTTTCTGATGTTGAAAATGTAACATATACTGGACAAGCATTTACACCGGATGTAACAGTAGAAGACGAAACAAGAGCTGTTGTTTTAACCAAGGGCATAGATTATGAAATTACATACAACGCAAATGTCAATGCAGGAACTGCTGTAATCACTTTGGATTTTAAGGGGAATTATACAGGCACTAGATACATTAATTTCAAGATTTTACAAAAATCAGCGGCAGGTGTAACGATTTCAAATAATGTTTCTAAGATATACACTGGCAAGGCGATTATTCCAGATTTGATTTTGAAAGATGCTGGAAAAACCTTGACCAAGGATAAGGATTATACACTTTCCTGTTCGAATAATATCAATGTAGGAACTGCATCTGTGGTGATTACCTTTATTGGAAACTATACAGGTAAGCAGACAACGACTTTTACGATTACCCCAAAAACAGCAAATGATTTGTTGATTACAGAGATTCCGGATAAAGAATACACAGGCGGCGCCATTATACCAGAGCTTGAGGTAGTGTATAAATACGATAATCAAGGAATTGTGTTAAAGAAAGAAGTGGATTATACTGCGGTATATTCTGAAAATGTAAATCTTGGAACAGCAAACATTGTGTTAACCTTTAAGGGGAACTATAGTGGAACCAGAACGGTTGAATTCGAGATTGTTGCTAAATCAGCGGAAAATCTCGCATATGTGGCGATTCCGGACCAAACCTATGATGGAAATCCTCATGAACCAGAGTTGACTATTAAAAATGGTGCAATTATTTTGAAAAAAGGAACGGACTATGATGTGGTTTACAGCAATAACGTAAATGTTGGAACAGCAAAAGCAACCGTTACCTTTAAGGGAAATTATAGTGGTACCAAAACATTGGAATATTATATTGTTCCGAAATCAGGTGCAACCTGCACGATTGGAGAAATTTCCAATTACACATATACCGGGCAGGAGATTACACCGGATGTTCTGGTTAAGGATGACACAATTACATTGGTAAAAGATGTGGATTATATCGTAGAGTATAAAAACAATTTGAATGCTGGTGAAGCAACTGTTACTGTGGTATTCAAGGGAAATTATACAGGTTCTATTTCAACCACATTCCAGATTCTGCCAATAAAAGTGACAGATGCTGTCATTTCGGCGATAGATGACCAGGTTTATGCGGGAAAAGAGATGATTCCAGAGTTTACAGTTACCTCAGAGACCTTAGGATGTACCTTTGTAAAGGATAAAGACTATACTGTAACAGGCACGAATAATAAAAATGTAGGTGAAGCTACATTGGTTGTAACTTTTACGGGGAATTATACTGGAACAGTTGAAACAACCTTTACAATTGTTCCAAAATCTGCGGAGTCGGTTGTTATTTCTCCAATTGCAGATCAAAGATATACAGGTAGTGCAATCAAACCAGAATTGGAAATCAAAGATGGAAATATTAAATTGGTTGCGGGACAGGACTATACTGTTGAGTACAAGGATAATGTGAATAAAGGTACTGCAAGTGCAATTGTAAGTTTTACTGGAAACTATACTGGCAATTCAAAGACAGTAACCTTCACAATTATTGACCCAATTCCAACAGCAATAACATCTACAAAAGTTACAGTAAGTGAATCAAGTGGATATATCAGTAAAATCACCGTTGGTACTACAGTGTCTACTTTGTTGTCCTACTTAAATGAGAAAGAATATGTATCTATCTTCGATAAAAATGGAAGCAGTCTTTCTGGAGAAAACATGCTTGCTACAGGTATGACAGCAGGTATTGTGGATGATGGTGCGATTACAAAACGATATACGATTGTTGTTACTGGTGATACAAATGGTGATGGAAAAATCAATATCACGGATATGATTGCCGTAAAAGCTTGTACCTTGAAGAAATCAGATTTGACAGGAGCATATGAAAAAGCAGGAGATGTCAATGGTGATGGAAAGATTAACATTACTGATTTTATTAAGGTTAAGGCAACGACGTTAAAGAAAGACACGATTACAGGTGTGTCAGTGTACTAGAAAGGGAATAACATGAAAAAGATAGCAAAAATTTCATTGGTATTATCTTTATGTTTTGTGTTCTTGATGGGAATGAAGATGGACTTTTATGCGGCAAGTGCTTCGCTAACCGGTCCATCTACCGTAAGAGCAGGTGATACCATTACATTAAATTTAAATATTTCAGATGAAGGAAAGTATGGTTTGGAAGGAACTTTAAACTATGATTCCTCAGTGGTTTCTTTTTCTAGCATGTCTTGTAACGTATCGGGCTGGAAAGTAGAAAACAACGGAAATGCAATCATTGTATATGATGATGCATTGTCAAATCCGATAAATGGGTATACGACAGTTCTTACATTAAAATTTAAAGTAAACAGTGGTGTAGCGACTGGAACTGCCGTGAATATTTCAGTAAGTGGAATTGTAACCACAGATGGTAGTGCGGAAAGTAATATTGGTACAGCCAGTTATTCTACAACGGTTGCAGCTCCGTTATCTGGCAATGCGAATCTCTCTTCCTTATCGGTAAGTGAAGGAAAGCTTAGCCCGGGATTTAGTGCCGGAACAACTTCTTATAGTATCGGTGAAGTGGATTATAGTGTTTCAAAGTTGAATATTACTTACAAGACTGAAGATGGCAAAGCGAGAGTTTCTGTCAATGGAAATAGTTTAGCGGTAGGTGCTAACACAGTTTCTGTTGTTGTTACAGCAGAAAACGGTGCTACCAAAACCTATAAGATTTCTGTAACACGTAAACAGGATCCGAATTATGTAGCTAGTTCAAATGCTGCCTTGGGTAGCATTGCTGTAAGTAATGGTGTAATTTCACCTGCTTTCTCAGCTGATAAGACGGACTACATCGTGTACCTGCCATATGAATATGTTGGAAAAGAGTTTTCTGTAACAGGAACAGCTGCGGATGCAAAGGCGGCAGGTGTTACCGGCGGAGTCATTTCCTCATTAGTGGAAGGGGTTAATACTACAACGGTTATTTGTAAAGCAGAGGATGGTACAGAGAAAACGTATAAAATTACTGTAGTTGTAATGCCACAGTATAATGGTGTAGTACCAAATATCGAAGGGGTTGAAGTAACTCCAGATGATACTGAAATGGATGGTACAGAACTTGAACCAGGTACGGAAGATGACTCCATTAATGTTTCAAATAAAGGCGGTGGTAATGGAATAATTGCTGCAATTACAATAGTTGTTATCATTATTTTGATTGGAGCATTGATATATGTTCTGTTTTTCTTGAATAAGAGAAATTTTATAAAATAGATTTTTAAGAAAATAAAAGCGGAAAACAAAATTGTTTTCCGCTTTTGGTTTTATTTGTTTTTCATTGCATGTTCAAAAATATGCTTCACGTATCTTCTTAACATGACATCCGATGAGCTAAAATCATTTGTCAGTTCAAAATAACTTATCTTATCTTTATAATCGTTCTTAAAGCTTGGACTCATAATTATGCTATGCTGTGGTAAAAATGTTCCTTTTTTTCGTGTATAACAATTACATGCTTTGGCTCGTTCGCGATACTGCTTATCCACGAAGGTAGCAACACTTTTATGAATTGCCATGTCTTCTTCAGGAAGATAAAAATAGTCTTTGTAGTTTTCGTAGAAATATTTCAGCTCCCCTTCATACAGTGGAATGCGAATTTTGGTTGTGTTTCTATTGATAGTAAAATAGTAGTCTTTATACTGATAAGAAACGCGTTTTGGAACAATATAATCATTTTCTAAAGTGATAATTAATTCATGTCCTTCATTGCCATCGTAGGCAGTGAACGGTGCAATTTCGGTTTCTTTGACACGGAAATCGCCTTTTAAGATGTTTAAATAGCTTAATGCGGGGATTAAATCCAGCATGCCAGTAACATCTTCGAAATTGTGAAGCAGTAATAGTTCTTCGGCTTCAGCAGAATGTGTTTTTACATAGTCATCATATACATTAATTAATTCTCCGCCCGAAAACTTGTCATCACGATGAATGTCCAAGAAGCTTTCTAGGGTCTTTTGCTTATAATTTGGCAGCTTTAATAAAAATTTAATGCTGCTGATAAGTTTAAAAATATCAATATAAGCAAAATCTTTTAAATGCTCCTCAATGCCGTAGGTATCACATTTGGCCTTAATGAATGGAATGTCAAAACCAATGCCATTAAATGAAATGATGGTTTTGTATTGATGAAGTAATGCAATAAATTCCTTTAAAACTTCCTGTTCATCTGCCTTGCTTTCTGCAAAAAACTGATCAATCACAAGGTTTTCTCCAACTTTACGTAAACATCCGATTAAATAGATGTTGGAAGATGCAGGAGAGAAGCCGGTGGTTTCAATGTCAAAAAATATACAATCCTCATGAAAAAGTTCGTTTGTTAGATTGTATTGTTTGATATAAAGCTGTTCTTTGCGAATATGTTTCATAAAATTTGCCTCTTTAAACCTAATTTTGTTAAATAATAGTAAAAGATTTTAACTAAGTATAACATAAGTATGAAAAAAAGTACAAAAAAAGTATACAATTTAACTGCTTTCATGGTATAATGTTACCATGTAAACTGTGTGAGTTTATGCGAAAAAATATTAGGAAAGTGGGGCACGAAAATGGGTCTGAAAACATTTATCGGTGGCGTTCATCCTTTTGAAGGAAAAGAATTAGCAGAAAACGCGCCAATCAAAGAAATCTTACCCAAAGGACAAATGGTGTATCCTTTATCTCAGCATATCGGAGCACCAGCAACTCCAATCGTAGCAGTTGGAGATGCTGTTAAAAAGGGTCAGAAAATTGCTGAAGCAGGTGGTTTTGTTTCAGCACCAATTTATGCATCCGTTTCAGGTACAGTTAAAGCAATTGAACCAAGACGTGTTGCAGTTGGTGACAAAGTAAACTCTATCGTTATTGATAATGACGGACTTTTTGAAGAAGTTGAATATACAGCAGTAGCTGATGTTACAGCTTTAACAAAAGAAGAAATTATCAACAAGGTAAAAGAGGCTGGTATCGTAGGTATGGGTGGAGCTGGTTTCCCAACACATGTGAAATTATCTCCAAAGGAACCTGAAAAGATTGAATATATTATTGCAAACTGTGCAGAATGTGAACCATATCTTACAGCTGACTACAGAAGAATGCTTGAAAATCCAGAAGAATTAGTGGCTGGTATGAAGATTATTCTTCAGCTCTTTGACAATGCAAAAGGTCTTTTCGGTATCGAAAACAACAAACCTGAAGCTATTGCAAAGATGAAAGAACTCGTAAAAGACGAACCACGTATGGAAGTAGTTGAACTTAAGACAAAATATCCACAGGGTGGTGAACGTCAGTTGATTTTTGCATGTACAGGACGTGCAATCAACTCTAAGATGCTTCCTGCAGATGCTGGATGTATCGTAGATAACGTAGAAACTATCATTGCAGTAAATGATGCTGTTAAGAATGGTAGACCTCTTATGAAGCGTGTTGCTACTATTTCAGGTGATGCAATTGAAAATCCAGGTAACTTCTTATATAGCATGGGTATGTCTTATACAGAGCTTGTAGAAGCTGCTGGTGGTTTCAAGGGTCAGCCAGAAAAACTTATCTCTGGTGGTCCTATGATGGGATTTGCAATGTTTGGCATTGATATTCCTATGACAAAGACAACATCTTCACTTCTTTGCTTCAGCAAAGATGAAGTTGCTAAGTATGAACCTATCAACTGTATGAACTGTGGACGTTGTGTGGATGCTTGTCCAGAACAGTTGATTCCAAGCCGTCTTGCGAAATATGGTGATAAAGGCCTTATGGAAGACTTCGAAGCTTGGCATGGTCTTGAATGTATCGAATGTGGTAGCTGTACATATGTATGTCCATCCAGACGTCATGTTGCACAGTCAATCAAGACAATGAAGAAACAGGTTTTAGCTGAAAAGAGAAAACAGAGTGCAAAATAAGAGAGGTGGATAATAGTGAGTGAATTATTTCATGTATCCTCTGCGCCACACGTTCGTGCGAAAACATCTACTCAGAATGTAATGTTATGGGTAATCATCGCAATGCTTCCAACAGCATGTTTTGGTATTTGGAACTTTGGCTTCAGAGCGTTACTTTTAATCGTAGCTACTGTTTTAAGCTGTGTAGCTTCAGAAACAGTATATAATTTAATCGCGAAAAAGAAAAACACCATCGGTGATTTAAGTGCAGTAGTAACAGGTATGATTCTTGCACTTAACTTCCCTGTAACACTTCCAATTTGGGAAGCTGTTATTGGTGGTATCGTAGCGATTATCGTTGTTAAGATGTTATTTGGTGGTCTTGGACAGAACTTCATGAACCCAGCATTGGGTGCAAGATGTTTCCTTCTTATTGCTTTTACAAGTGATATGTCTAACTTTGTTACTGATGCTTATTCTACAGCAACACCACTTGCTGAATTAAAAGCAACAAATGGTATCATTGCTCCTTGGAACAAATACCAGCTTACAGATATGTTTATCGGTACAACACCAGGTACAATCGGTGAAACATCCGTATTATTCTTATTAATCGGTGCAGCAATCTTAGTAGCAGCAAAAGTGATTTCTTTAAGAATTCCTTTGGCTTACTTAGGTTCATTTGCAGTACTTATGTTCTTCTTTGGTAAAAGAGGTATGACTATTCCTGAAATCGCTGCAACTGGTGTTGATTTTGGAACACTTTTCACACAGGCTAGCACATATACATTAGCTCAGTTGATGTGTGGTGGTATCATGTTTGGTGCATTCTTCATGGCAACTGACTATGCAACAACACCAATCACCAAAAAGGGACAGATTTTATTTGGTATCTGCTGTGGTGTACTTACTTTCTTATTCCGTACTATTGGCGGAACTCCAGAAGGTGTATCCTATGCAATCATCCTTTCAAATCTTATGGTTCCATTGATTGAAAAAATCACAGTTCCTAGAGCATTTGGTGTTGTAAAAGTAAAGAAGGAGGGCAAATAGTATGAATAAGATTGTAAAAAATGCTTTAATACTTATGGCTTTCTCCTTAGTATTAGGATTTGTATTAGGTGCTGTATATAAAATTACAGAAGGACCTATTGCAGAAGCTACACTTCGCAAAGAAATGGAAGCTTATAAAGTAGTATTTGAGAATGCTGATACATTTAAAGAAGTAGCAGTAGATGCAGATGCAGCTGCTAAAGTTATGACAGATGGTGGTTTCCCAGATGAAATCAATAAAGCTTTCGAAGCAGTTGATGCAAGTGGAAACGGCATCGGCTATGTAGTACAGCTTACTACAAAAGACGGCTACTCAGGTGGCATCGTTATGGTAGTTGGTATAACATTAGATGGCACTGTAAACGGATTTTCTGTTACAGCTCATACAGAAACAAGTGGTCTTGGTACAAAAGCATTTGATCCAGCTTATGCAGATCAGTTCAAAGGTATTCCAGCGGCTGATGTTTCTGGCGTAGCTACAATTTCAGGTGCAACACTTACATCTTCAGCTGTGAAAAATGGTATCAACGCTGCTGTAGCATATGCAAATAGCTTAGGAGGTGCTCAGTAATGAATAAATATACAGAACGTTTATTTAACGGTATTATTAAAGAGAACCCTACCTTTGTTTTAATGCTTGGTATGTGTCCAACACTTGCTGTTACAACATCAGCAATTAACGGTCTTGGTATGGGACTTTCCACAACCGTAGTATTAGTATTTGCTAACTTACTTATTTCTATTTTTAGAAAGAAAATTCCTGATGGAGTACGTATTCCAGCATTCATCGTTATCGTTGCTTCACTTGTAACAATCGTTGAATTCTTGATGAAAGCTTACTTCCAGGCGTTATCAGATTCACTTGGTGTATATATTCCACTTATCGTAGTAAACTGTATTATCCTCGGACGTGCAGAAAGCTATGCATCTAAGAATGGCCCTGTTGAATCAATGTTTGACGGTATTGGTATGGGACTTGGTTTCACACTTGGTCTTACATGTATCGGTATCATCCGTGAAGTTCTTGGTAATGGTTCTTTCTTTGATATGCCTATCCTTACAGACTTAGGCTTCACACCAATCGCTACATTTGCTAGAGCTCCAGGTGCATTCCTCGTTCTTGCTTTCTTAGTAGCTGGTATGAATATTGTTCGTAAGAAGATGGATGAAAAAGGCAAACCACTTGCAAAACCATCAGGATGTATTACGGGCGACTGTGCAAACTGTACATCGAAATGTGCAGACGAAAAGAAATAGGAAGGAGATAGGTTATGGAAACATTAGCAACATTATTTAGTATTGCAGTAACATATGCAATCATCAATAACGTAGTATTAAGCCAGTTCCTTGGAATCTGTCCTTTCCTCGGCGTTTCAAAGAAAACAGAAACAGCTTCTGGTATGGGCTTAGCTGTTATCTTCGTTATTGGTATTGCTTCCTTTGTTACTGGTTTAATCAATCAGTTCATCTTAGCAAACGAAGCTTTGCTTAACTTGGGTATTGACCTTAGATACTTAAAAACAATCGTATTTATTTTAGTTATTGCTTCTTTAGTACAGTTCGTAGAAATGTTCTTAAAGAAATCAATGCCTGCACTTTATGAATCACTTGGTGTATTCTTACCACTGATTACAACAAACTGTGCAGTACTTGGTGTAGCGCTTAATGCTATCACATACGAATACAATTTATTAGAAACAGTTGTATATGGTCTTGCAACAGCAGTTGGTTTCTTTATCGCAATTGTTCTTATGGCTGGTATTCGTGAAAAAATTGAATACAATGACATCCCAAAACCTTTCCAGGGAACAGCAATTGTGCTTGTAACAGCAGCACTTATGTCAATTGCTTTCATGGGATTCTCAGGTATGAATATTTAGGAGGAAAAAGAAATGACAGAGATTTTAATTGCTGCCGTTGCAGCGGCTGCCCTTTGTGGTATCGTAGCACTTCTCCTTGGACTTTTCCTCGGCTTTGCTGGTGAAGCATTCAAAGTAGAAGTAGATCCTAACGAAGAAGCTATTTGTGGCGTTCTTCCAGGAAATAACTGTGGTGGTTGTGGATATGCAGGCTGTTCTGGTCTTGCTGCAGCTATCGCAAAAGGTGAAGCTCCTGTAAATCAGTGTCCAGTTGGTGGCGAACCAGTTGTAAACAAGATTGCTGCAATCATGGGAGTAGAAGCAGAAGCTGGCGTTAAGAAAGTTGCTTTCGTTAAATGTGCTGGCACATGCGATAAAGCAAAAAATGATTACGAATACACTGGTATTGAAGATTGTGCTGCTATGGCATTCGTTCCAAACGGCGGTTCCAAATCTTGTAACTATGGATGTCTCGGATATGGCTCATGTGTTAAGGCTTGTCCATTTGATGCAATTCACGTAGTTGACGGTGTAGCAGTAGTTGATAAAGATGCATGTAAAGCTTGTGGTAAATGTATCGCAGCTTGTCCTAAGGGATTAATTGAATTCGTTCCTTACGATGCAGAATACATCGTTCAGTGTAGCTCGAAAGACAAGGGTAAAGATGTTATGGCTGCTTGTTCAGTAGGATGTATCGGTTGTGGTATCTGTGCTAAGAACTGTCCATCCGGAGCTGTTACAGTAGAAAATAACATTGCTCACATTGACCAGGATAAATGTACAGGTTGTGGAACTTGTGCTCAGAAATGTCCTAAGAAAATCATTACAGGTTATGTAGCTCCTGCTAAAGAAGCATAATAATTTGAATGAATAATAAAAACCTCTCTTGGTTTTCCAAGAGAGGTTTTCTTTATTCGACAATATAACTTTCAAAGTTCTCAGAGTACTTAATTGTACCATCTTCGAATACCCAAATCGCTTCAGCATCCTTAATGCTATTAATTAGCTTAAGTCCATCTTCATAAGGCATATTAAAAAGGGCAGTAGAGAGAGCATCTGCCAGTCCAGAATCATCTGTAATAATAGAAACTGCACTAAAGTAGTCGGCTGGCATTAAAGTATCAGGATCAATGATATGGCAGTATTCTACGCCGTCAACCACGTAATAACGCTGATAATCGCCACTGGTAACTAAACAGTTGTCTGTAATAGCAACACGCTTTAAAACGTCATTAGAGGCTTCTAAATCAGGGTTCTGAATGCCGAATATCCAGTTGGATTCATCTACCTTTGGGCCGACAGCAACTACGTTACCACCACAGTTAATTACGAGATTGTTGTATCCAAGTTCTCTGGCATATTCTGCAACTCTTTGTACTGCGTAACCTTTACCAATACTTCCAACGTCTAAGGACATTTCTGGGTCTGCGAGATAAACCGTAGATGCTTCCTCGTCAATAATAATGTCTTTGATATCGCAATGTTCGGCAGCTTTCTGCAATGATTCCATAGATGGAAGACAAGCGGTATCAGGGTCATTGATACCTGATGTGCGGTAGTTGTGCCAGATTTTTAGCACGCTTCCCATAGCGATATTAATTTCTCCGTCAGTTTTTTCGTACAAATCAATACTGAATTTTAGTAAATCTATGATTTCCTGATCAACCTTTACGGGCTCTTTTCCTGCATTCAAATTGATAGTTCTAAGGTTATTGATTCCTGTTGCAATACTATAAATGTCATAAAGTTTATGATAGCGAATGAGCTCTTCATTTATTAGGTCTGCACGTTTGGTAAATTCTTCTTCGGATTCCGCATAACCGATAATTTGCGTTGCGGTATCAAAAGCATCGATATAATATTTTTTATATTGTTCGGGCTGCATATTGTTTTGATAAAAGGAGAGTCCCAGACCAATTACGACTAGTAAGACTGCAGCTATACCAGGTATATATTTTTTAATGTTCGACATATGATCCTCCAAATAAAGATGATAGGATTATTTTATAATAGGATAGTGGTAATGTAAACTGTAAAAAAATAGAGGTGCGCATTTACGCACCCCTAATTTATTTGAATGTAAAATTATTTTGCAAGAGCTTTTGCAACTGCAGCCTGGTAAGCTGTGATTTTCATTGTACATCCTGATTTAAGTGTTTCGTCAGCTACATATCCGCCTTCATCAACTGCGATAGCAGCAACCTGATCAGCTGTCATGCCAATTACATACTGCATGAATTTGTCAGCCTGTTCGTACCATTCGCCACCCTCTGGGATAACACCGTTTGACTTAGAAACATCTTTCATGCCATATTTTTCTTTAAGGTCATATTTTGTTGTAGGTTCTGCGTTTAAGTCAGATGTGATTTTACCTGTAGCATCCCATGTGAAGTTAGCCTGAACTGAGTCAAGGATACAAGCTGTGATTTTGCCATCTTTGTCAGTTGTAGTTGCTACGAAGTTTGCATATGCCTGTGAAGAACCAGTAGCTTTTTCTGTGTCGAATGCAGCTTTAGCTGTTTCACCAACTAAACCAAGACCAAGAGTATCTGTTGCAGCAACTTCTGTTGTAGCATCTTTGATAGCTCTAACAACTGCAGGAACTAAACCGTTAACTTTGATTGTACATCCTGTTTTAAGTTCATCGTTTGCAGGATATCCATCAGAACCTAAAGCAGCTTCGATCTGGTCAGCTGTTTTGCCTTTACACCATGTTTCGAAGTTGTCAGCCTGGAAATACCATTCACCGATACAAGCATCGCCCATGATAGCTTCCATAGCGTAGTCATCGCCAAGTTCTCTCTTTGTCTGGAAAGTCTGTTCTGTACCAGCTACAACAGCACCTGTTGTATCAAATGTAGCTTTGATCTGGATAGAGTCAACGATAACGTCAACAACTTTTCCATCAGCATCAACAGTTACAGCAGCAACATGTAAGTCAGCCTGTGTTGCACCAGCTTTTTCAGCTGTAGCATCAGCTGAGCCGTATGTCATGTCTACATGTACACCAAGACCAACTTTAACTTTAGCGTCATTTCCGCCTTCGTTTCCACCACAAGCTGTTGCAAGAGTACCTACAGCAAGTACAGTAGCGAGTAAGAGTGCAATTCTCTTTTTCATTTTGTTTTCCTCCTATTAAGAAATAATCTTTTCCTTGGGATTTCTCCCGGGTACATTGTGATTGTTAAATTTCTAACACTCACATCTAGTGCATTTTACCACAAGATATATGGGAACGCAAGCCATATTTCGTAATATTTCGTGTGTTTTCATAAAAAATTGCATGCAACCGATAAAAATAGCATATTTTCAAAGTTTTTTGTGTTTTCTTTGTATTTTCACCAAAGATATGGTAGAGTATACTTTGTACTTAATTTAATATGGAATAATATTATATTAAGGAAGAAATACAAGTACATGGTGATAAGTTATGAAAGAATATAAGAGAGTTGTTATTAAAATAGGTTCGTCTTCTTTGACACATGAAAAGACTGGAAGTATTAACTTTGCAAAAATGGAACGATTGGTTCGTGCTTTGTGTGATATTCGAAATCAGGGCATGGATGTGTGTCTGGTTAGCTCTGGAGCCATTGCAGTTGGGAAGGATGCTATTTCTTTAAAGGAACGTCCAACCGACATATCTGTAAAGCAGGCATGTGCTGCGGTCGGTCAGGCGCGACTTATGATGACCTATCAGAAATTATTTGGAGAATATAATCAGGTGACTGGTCAGGTGTTGATGACGAAATATACCATGGTAAATCCAAAGTCCAGAAGCAATGCAAAAAACACCTTTGAAGAATTGTTTGCATTAGGTGTCATTCCAGTCGTAAATGAAAACGATACTGTAAGTACCTATGAAATGCGTTTTGGTGATAACGATACCTTATCTGCATTGGTAGCTTCTTTAGTGGGAGCGGATTTGCTGATTTTATTATCGGATATTGATGGTTTGTATACAGATGACCCACATAAAAATCCAGAGGCAGAGATTATTCCTGATGTTTATGAAATCGATGATGATATCTTGGGAATGGCAAAAGGAAGTACCGGCAGTAATGTAGGGACAGGTGGTATGGCTACCAAGTTGGCGGCGGCAAAGATTGCGACCTGCTCAGGTGCTGATATGATTATTGCCAATGGAGAAGATGTTTCTGTTATTGAAGATATTGTAAGAGGAATTAAGATTGGAACACAGTTCCATGCGAATGAAAACGCAGAATTTAATTTAGAAGATTATATTATGGAGAGTATGGATTAATGAACGAAGAAAAAATTGCTAGAATAAACGAACTTGCTAGAAAATCAAAGGCGGAAGGTTTGACCGAAGAAGAAAAAAAGGAACAGGCCATTCTGCGTCAGGAATTTATTGCAAGTGTAAGAAATAATTTAAAGTCACAGTTAGATAATATTGACGTAGTGAATCCAGATGGCAGTATTGAAAATTTAGGTGAGAAATACGCCGAAGGAAAGAAATTGTCATAAGAATTAATGTATTATACATGGAAAGGGGCATATATGGAATTATTAGAGTTATGTCAAAACGCCCATGCTTCAAGAGGGATTATTGGAAAATTATCTACAGAAGAAAAAAATGCAGTACTTTTAACTGCGGCAGATTTACTTATAGATAAAGAAGAAACTATTTTGTCTGCGAATAAGTTGGATATCGAATATGCCGAAAAGAAGGGCATGGCAAAGGGAATGATAGATCGTTTAGCCCTTTCTTGTGCTCGTATTGCGGATATGGCAGATGGACTTCGCCAGGTTGCGACTTTAAATGATCCAATCGGGGAAGTGCTTTCCAGCGTAGAACGTCCAAATGGAATGGTCGTTACTAAACGAAGAGTACCAATGGGGGTAGTAGGCATTATTTATGAATCCAGACCAAATGTGACTGCGGATGCCTTTGGTTTATGTTTTAAGACAGGTAACGTATGTATTTTAAAGGGTGGTTCGGATGCCATTCATTCGAATATTGCGATTGTGAATGTTCTGAAACAAGCGTTAAAAGAACATGGACTTCCAGAAGCAGCTGGTAGTTTGATTGAAGATACCAATCGCGAAACTACCATGGCATTTATGAAAATGAAGGACTATGTGGATGTGCTGATTCCAAGAGGTGGAAGTGGTCTGATTCAGAATGTAGTGAATAATGCGACGATTCCTGTTATTGAAACGGGTGTGGGAAACTGTCATATCTATGTAGATGAATTTGCAGATTTAGATATGGCGGTAAATGTAATTTACAATGCTAAAACACAGCGTATCAGTGTTTGTAATGCATGTGAATCCTTATTGGTTCATGAAAAAATCGCAGAAAAACTCCTGCCAATGTTACAGGATAAATTAGTAGAAAAGAATGTGGAGCTTCGTGCAGATGAGCTTTGTTTAGCTTACTTAGATCAGAACAAGGGTGCAGTTCTTAAGGCTACAGAGGAGGACTGGGGAACAGAATACCTGGATTATATTTTGTCTATCAAAGCGGTTTCAAATGTAGACGAAGCCATTGCGCATATTAATAAGTACAATACAGCTCATTCTGAATCTATTATTACTACAAATGAAACTATAGCAGAAAAGTTTTTAAACGAAATAGATTCTGCCTGCGTATATTGGAATGTATCCACTCGTTTTTCAGATGGGAATGAGTTTGGATTTGGTGCAGAAATCGGTATCAGTACCCAGAAACTGCACGCGAGAGGTCCTATGGGACTTGAGGCGCTTACCAGCTATAAATATGTTATCTATGGCAATGGACAGGTGCGCGGTTAATTAGAAAGAGGTTTTATGAGAGATTTAGAAAACACAACATTAACAAGTAAAGAAGAAGCTGCTCGTCAGTATATATTTATCGAAAAGGCAAAGGAGTATGTTGCCAAAAAGGAACAGGAAATGGGGCGCAAGCTTACGTTCTGTGTACAGACCTTTGGATGTCAGATGAATGCTCGTGATTCCGAGAAACTGGTTGGTATTTTAGAGCAGGTAGGATATGTGGAAGTAGAAGATGAACATGCAGACTTTGTGATTTACAATACATGTACGGTTCGTGAAAATGCAAATAACAAGGTGTATGGACGTCTTGGATATCTTTCCAATTATAAAAAGAAAAATCCACACATGATGATTGCTCTTTGTGGCTGCATGATGCAGGAGCCAACGGTAGTTGAGACGATTCGTAAGAAGTACAAATTTGTTAATCTGGTATTTGGTACACATAACATTTATAAGTTTGCAGAGCTTCTTTGCAATACATTGGAGTCTGATTCACAAATCATTGATATTTGGGAAGATACGGATAAAATTGTTGAGGATTTACCAATCAAGAGAAAATTCTCCTTCAAATCAGGGGTAAATATCATGTTTGGCTGCAATAATTTCTGCAGCTATTGTATCGTACCTTATGTGCGTGGCCGCGAACGTAGCCGTCAGCCACAGGATATTATTCGTGAAATTGAAAATCTGGTAGCCGATGGAGTATGTGAAATCATGCTCTTAGGTCAAAATGTAAACTCTTATGGCAAGAACTTGGAAAATCCTATGACTTTCGCAGAATTATTGCGTGAGATTAACAAAATTGAAGGCTTAAAGCGTATTCGTTTTATGACTTCTCATCCAAAGGATTTGTCTGATGAGTTGATTTATGCTATGAGAGATTGTGAAAAGGTATGTAGACATATGCATTTGCCACTTCAGTCTGGCAGTTCACGAATCTTAAAAGAAATGAATCGTCATTATGATAAGGAGCAGTATCTTGCAATCGTGGACAAGCTTCGCAAAGAGATTCCAGACATAGCACTTACTACAGATATTATCGTTGGTTTCCCAGGAGAAACAGAAGAGGATTTTTTAGAAACTTTGGATGTGGTTCAGCGTGTAGAATACGATAGTGCCTTTACTTTTATCTATTCCAAACGTACTGGAACCCCAGCTGCAGCTATGGAAAATCAGGTGCCAGAAGCAGAAGTGAAGTGTCATTTTGACCGATTGCTTCGTGAAGTTCAGGAAATCTCTACGAAGAAGTCAATGGCATTAGAAGGCAAAACTATGCCAGTTTTAGTAGAAGAAATGAACGAGCATGATGCAAGCCTTGTAACGGGTCGTTTAGATAACAATTCCGTGGTACATTTTCCTGGAACAGAAGATATGATTGGAAATATCTATCAGGTGAAATTGGAAGAATGTAAAGGATTCTATTATATTGGAAAGGTTGTAGACCATGAATAGACGTTTTGGAAAAAACGACGTAATATTTATTGGCTTCCTAGCAATGTTTTGTATCGCAGTATGCATTTGGGTATACAAAGGCGGTGCGGTAGAAGGTAGTAATATTGTCATTACGGTAGATGGAAAAGATTATGGTACGTATTCCTTATTAGAAGAACAGACCATTACCATCGGAGAAGGGGAAACCATTAATATTATTGAAATAAAGGACGGTAAGGCTTATATGAGAGAGGCCAGCTGTCCAGACCAGCTTTGTGTAGATCAGAATGAGATTTCTTTTGATAAGGAATCCATTATCTGTCTGCCTAATAAGGTAGTGATTACTGTAATCAGTGATGTACAAAGTGATGTGGATGGTATCGTTCGATAGTATAATAAAAAGGAAAAAGATATGAAGAAAAAAACAGCCTATTTAGGTGTTATGTTAGCATTAGCATTGATTTGTAGCTATGTGGAAGTGTTGATTCCGTTCTCGGTAGGTATACCAGGAATTAAGCTTGGGCTTGCAAATATTGTGATTGTATTTGCATTGTACAGTCTTGGTACAAAAGAAGCATATATACTTTCTATAGCAAGAGTTTTGATTTCTGGATTTATGTTTGGAAATGTAATGGCGATTGCTTATTCTTTTGCAGGCGGCATGCTCAGTTTAACAATCATGTATTTGTTGAAAAAGACCAAGCTGCTTTCTGTAATCTCAGTAAGTATTGCAGGTGGAATCGCTCATAATATTGGACAGATTATAATCGCGACTTTAATCGTGTCTAATTATTCGGTTATGTACTATATACCAGTGCTTATGGTAGCTGGCTTTATCACCGGTACATTGATTGGCATTGTTGCACAGGAAGTGTTCTTAAGAGTAGGACATTTGCTACGCGTTAGATAATTACAAATGGACAGGCTTTTGATGCCTGTTAAAATAAGGAGGACGTATGTACTCATATATTAGAGGTCCATTGGCGGAAGTGGAGATGGATCATATCGTAATAGATGTAAATGGAATTGGATATAACCTGTATATTCCGACCAATTGTTTTGAATATTTGCCAGGATTGGGTGAAGAATGTAAAATTCATACTTATCTCTATGTAAGAGAAGATGCGATGATGTTGTATGGTTTCTTAACCAAGGATGATTTGGAACTGTTTAAGCAGTTGATTTCCGTGAGTGGTATTGGTCCAAAGGGTGCTCTTGGTATTTTGTCGGCTTTATCTGCGGATGATTTGCGTTTTGCTATTTTGGCGGGCGATTCGAAAGCGATTTCGAAAGCACCTGGAATTGGTGCGAAGACTGCACAGCGTGTTATTTTAGAGCTTAAGGATAAGATGTCCTTAGAGGATGCCTTTGAGAAGAAATTAGAGCATGAACATGCACCGGTTAGTCAGTCAAATAATCAGGTGAAAAACGATGCGGTATTGGCACTTACAGCCCTGGGTTATTCATCAACAGAAAGTTTGAAGGCGGTATCTAAGGTAGAGATTACCGAAGATATGGATGTAGAAGCAGTGTTAAAACAGGCATTGAAGCATATGGCGTTCTTTTAATACTTCATTGTAGGGAAAAGAAGAATATCTTGAATTATAGGAGTGTAAGTTTATGGAAAGACGAGTGATTTCCACAAAAATGCAGGAAGAAGATATCAAAATTGAATCCAGCTTGCGTCCTCAGACGTTAAAGGATTATATTGGACAGGAAAAAATCAAAGACAATCTGCATGTATATATTGAAGCCGCAAGAGGACGTGGAGAAGCCTTGGATCATGTGCTTTTCTTCGGACCTCCAGGTCTGGGAAAAACCACATTGGCAGGGATTATTGCAAACGAAATGGGGACACATCTTAAGATTACCTCAGGTCCAGCTATTGCGAAGCCAGGGGAGATGGCAGCTATTTTGAATGGTTTATCCGAAGGAGATATTCTCTTTATTGATGAAATACATCGTTTGAATCGCCAGGTAGAAGAAGTGCTTTATTCTGCTATGGAGGACTATGCCATTGACGTTATGATTGGAAAAGGTGAATCTGCACGTTCGATACGTATTAATCTGCCTAAGTTTACTTTGGTTGGTGCAACTACAAGAGCAGGTATGCTTTCCCTGCCTTTGCGTGACCGTTTCGGTGTAATCAGTCACATGGAATATTATACGGTAGACGAGCTTAAGACGATTATCGAGCAGTCTGCGAAAAAACTTGGCGTCAAAATTGATTCCAAAGGTGCTTTCGAACTGGCACGTAGAAGTCGTGGTACGCCTCGTTTGGCGAACCGTTTATTAAAGCGTGTGCGCGACTTCGCAGAAGTAAAATACGATGGTAACATTACCTATGAAGTGGCATCTTTTGCACTGGATTTGTTAGAAGTGGACAAGTTTGGTCTGGATCAGAATGATAGAAATATCCTTTTGACAATCATCGAAAAATTTGCGGGTGGACCGGTTGGTCTGGAAACTTTGGCTGCATCTATTGGCGAGGATTCTGGAACGATAGAGGATGTATATGAACCATATTTGGTAAAAAACAACTTTATTCATCGTACGCCAAAGGGACGTGTTGTAACGGATTTGGCCTATGAACACTTCGGTTTGAGCAAATAAAGGTTGCCTTATTTTACTAACAAAGGTATAATATATTAGATAAATGTTCTTATAGAAAACGGAGGATACGAGATGTCTGCGAAAACCAATGCAGAAGTAGTAATCGATGGAAAAGTATATACATTATGTGGCTATGAAGAACCAGAATATCTTCAGAAGGTAGCTGCATACATAAATAGTAAAATTGGTGAAATCGACGCTTTAGAAGGTTCTAAGACCCTTCCAGCAAATATGAAAAGTGTAATGATTCAGTTGAATATTGCAGATGATTATTTCAAGGCAAAGTCCCAGGTGGAAAAATTAGAGCGTGATATGGAGCTTAAGGATAGAGAACTCTATGATTTGAAGCATGATTTAATTTCAAATCAGATTAAAACTGAGGGAACAGATGAAAGAATCAAGGAATTAGAAGCAGAAAATAGAGAACTGCTTTTAAATAAAGCTCGTTTGGAAGCTACTTTAGAGGATGCTTTGTTAGCAGGGATTGGTTCTAAAAAATAATGTTGATTGCTAAGGACAGAAGGATGACTTTCTGTCCTTATTTCTTAAGGAGAAGCTATTATGATGAAACATGAATTTGAATTATTAGCTCCTGCGGGATCGTTTGAAATACTAAAGGCAGTAATTGCTGCTGGTGCAGATGCAGTCTATGTGGGCGGCAGTCAGTTTGGAGCAAGAGCCTATGCAAATAATTTCACAGAAGAGGAACTGTTAGAAGCGATTGATTATGTACATTTACGAGGCAAAAAGCTGTTTTTGACAGTAAATACCCTGTTTAAAAATAATGAGATCAATGATGGATTATATGATTATTTGCTGCCATATTGCAAACGTGGTTTGGATGCAGTAATCGTACAGGATTTTGGTGTGATTGATTATATCAAAAAGTATTTTCCAAATTTGCCGATTCATACCAGTACACAGATGACAATTACAGGAGTAGAAGGAGCAAAATTACTCAAGAATTTAGGTGTAGAACGTGTGGTTTTAGCACGTGAGCTTTCCATTACAGAAATGAAACAGATTCGTGAAGAAGCAGATGTTGAGCTGGAAGCCTTTATTCATGGAGCATTGTGTTATTCATTTTCTGGACAATGCTTGTTTAGCAGTATGTTAGGTGGAAGAAGTGGTAATCGTGGCCGTTGTGCGCAGCCATGTCGTCTGCCTTATGCTGTTTTGGATGAGAAGAAAAAGGAATACAAGCCGGAATCTTATGTGCTTAGCCTGAAGGATTTATGTGGCATTGAGTATTTGCAGCAACTTCGTGAGGCAGGTGTATATTCTTTAAAGATTGAGGGACGTATGAAACAGGCTTCCTATGCGGCTGGTGTAGTTTCCTTCTATCGAAAATATATTGATTTAGAAAAACAGGTCACAAAAGAGGATATGCAGCACTTGTATGAGCTTGGAAATCGTTGTGGCTTTACGACAGAATACTTTGTGAAACACAATGATAAGAGTATGATTACATTTGATAAGCCTTCTTACGAGAAATCAAATGAAGCCCTACATCAGGAAATCGAACGTAAATATGTGGGACAGAAGAGTCAGATTCCAGTGACAGCCACATTATTGATTTATAAGGGACAAGCCTTGGAATTTTATGTAAATAGCCAAGACTATCATGCATATGTTTCTCTTGGCGAAGTTCAGGAGGCAAAGAATAAGCCTTTGACAGTGGAAGATGTTCGAGAACGTATGAATAAAACGGGAGAGTCTTCGTTTTATTTTGAACAGTTAGAAATCCAGATGGATGATGACGTCTTTGTGCCTAATGGTATACTGAATCAGTTGCGAAGAGATGCATTGGCAAAGTTGGAAGAAGAAATGCTGGCAGACTTTGTGCGAGAAGAAAGTGAGTGTAAGGAAGCAATACATAAGACCTGTGCTTTAAAGGAAAATAATGAGTATGCAAATGATACTAGAGAAAATGTAATCTGTTCCTGTGAAACAAGAGAACAGTTTGAAACGATTTTAGGCAAAGGCGATTTTGTTACTACGATTTATGTAGATGCTCAAATGTATGATAGAAATGCCTTGGTGGAAGAGTTAGAACAGGATATCATTAGAGTGCACGAATTGGGTAAAGAAGTCTATTTGAAGCTTCCAGTGATATTTAGGAGTCATACTTCAAAATATTATAAAGAAATTAAATCAAGAATTAATAACTCTGATTTAGATGGTGTTCTTGTAAGAAACTATGAGGAGCTTCAATTTGCAAAAGAGGAATTTCCAGAGAAAAAGATAATCATCGACCATAGTTTGTATACTTACAATAATTATGCAAAGGAAGCCTTTGCACAGTATGAGATTCATAGAGATACGGTTCCATTAGAATTGAATCAGAAAGAAATTCGTCGTCGTAATAATCGAAATAGTGAAATGGTTATCTATGGACACTATCCGCTTATGACGACAGCGGGGTGTGTGCATAAAAACACTGCAGCATGTGACAAAAAATCAGGAATTACATATTTAAAGGATAGATATCATGTGCTTTTTCCTGTGAAGAATTATTGTAAAGATTGCTATAACGTGGTGTACAATTCGGTTCCGGTGCTTTTGTTTGGAGAAAAAAATCGTTTGCAAGAGTACGGAATCCAGAACTTCCGATTAGATTTTACGATTGAATCTGGAAAAGATGTAGAAAATATTCTGAATCTCTATCACGAAGGAAAGGGACGTGCCATTGAATACACCAATGGTCATTATAAAAGAGGAGTAGAGTAATATGGCTTCTGTTGTAATACAGGTTGCGAAATACATAATCCTGTTTTTGTTTTTGGGATATGTGTTTGGTGCCTTCTATGTTTTCCGTTATGGAAAACAACCAGAGAAACAAAAAATAATCTATACGATACAGAAAGTGTTCCTGTTTGCCATTCATGGCTTGGGATTTTTGTGTCTGTATTTGAAAGATGGGAATACTGAACTAGTAGGATTTTATCTCATGCAGGTGGTTCTGCTGGGGGTAATTTTTATGTTCTACCATTTCATGTACAAACGATGTTCCGTATTGTTGCTCAACAATATGTGTATGTTGCTTGTGATTGGGATGATTATACAGACGAGGTTGTCTTTTGATAAAGCCTTTCGACAGTTTATATTTATAGCGATAGGCTCTGTTATTATGTTGATTATTCCGTTGTTTTTGCAAAAAGGCTCCTTATTCCGCAAGTTTTCTGCTCTATATTTTGGAGTAGGCATAACGTTGCTTGCAGTAGTTGTTGCCATTGGTGCCACTAGTTATGGGGCGAAATTAACGATTTCTATTGGTGGATTTTCTTTTCAACCATCGGAATTTGTGAAAATTATTTTTGTGTTTTTCGTTGCAGCTATGCTTTATAAGGGAGCTGATTTCAAGCGAGTATTTTTAACCAGCTGTTTATCGGCAGTTTATGTGCTTTTATTGGTAGCGTCTAAGGATTTAGGCGGAGCTTTACTGTATTTCATGGCATATTTGATTATGATATACGTAGCTTCAAAAAAGGTGCTTTACTTAGGTGCTGGATTCGCAGGAATTGCCGGTGCCTGTGTAGCAGGATATCAGTTATTTTCGCATGTGCGGACACGATTTTTTGTATGGATGAATCCAACTGCAGATATTGATAATCAGGGATACCAGATTTGTCAGTCATTGTTCGGTATTGGAACTGGCGGATGGTTTGGACTTGGAATTGGCGAAGGAATTCCGAAAAAAATTCCAATCGTGGACAAGGATTTCATTTTTTCAGCAATATCAGAAGAATTTGGTGCGGTATTTGCCATTGGATTGATTTTGCTTTGTGTCAGTTGTTTCTTCATGGTTATTCATGTATCCATGCAGATGAAGGATAAATTTTACAAACTGGTTGCAGTTGGTTTAGCAGTTTTATATGCAACACAGGTGATTTTGACGATTGGAGGAGCGATAAAATTTATTCCATCTACAGGTGTAACCCTTCCATTGGTAAGCTATGGTGGAAGTAGTATGCTTTCCACATTAATTATGTTTGGTATTGTGCAGGGGCTATATATGAGAAAGGCGGCAGCACAATCCAATAGTAAGAAAAACGAGAAAAAGCCAGCGGAAAAAGAAAGTAATCGAGAATATAATGTAGTTACATATCTTTTCCTGGTAATTTTTCTTGCTATGATTACTTATTTTGTATACTTTTTGGCAGTAGAGAGCGAAGATTTTATCAATAATGAGTATAATGGCTTGCAGACTTTATTTGAAGAAGACGTAATAAAGGGTGAGATTATTACTTCGGATGGATATGTAATTGCTGAGACAGTGACAGATAAGGAAGGAAATACTTCTCGAAATTATCCATATGGCAATATGTTTGCACATGTAACGGGATATTCTTCTAATGTGCGAACAGGTTTGGAAAAGCAGTTGAATTTTACATTGCTTCGTTCTAACACATACTTCATAGAACAACTCATGTGTGATTTGACCAACGAGAAGAAAATGGGTGATCATGTCATTTCTACGATTCGATATGACTTGCAAGAAGCGGCATATCAAGCTTTGGGAAATTATGACGGAGCAGTCATTGTTATGGAACCATCCACAGGCAAAATCCTTGCCATGGTTTCAAAGCCTACTTATAATCCGAATACCATTGAATCAGATTGGGAAAGCCTGCAGGAAGGCTCAGCTCTTTATAATCGTGCAACACAGGGTCAGTATACACCAGGTTCCATATTTAAAATGATGACCTTGTTGGCGTATATGGAAAGCAATCCAGATACCTATGAGGACTATAGCTATGAGTGTACGGGCGAGATTACAATAAATAATAAAACCATTCATTGTGCTTCGAATAAGGCACACGGAACCATGGATTTAAAGTCTTCATTTGCGAAGTCCTGCAATACATCCTTTGCAAATATGATGCAGAGTGTAGACGAAAAGGTAATGCAGAAACTGTGTGATTCGTTGCTTTTTAATCAGAATCTGCCGATTGCATTTGAGTCCTCGATTAGTAGTTTTGCGATTTCTGACAGTGATGAAAATGCATTGAAAATGGATACTGCCATTGGTCAGGGCAAGACGCTGGTTTCACCATTACATATGGTGATGTTGGCAAGTGCCGTATGTAACGATGGAGTGGCAATGCGTCCATGTTTAGTGGAAAAAGTAGAAAATTACAAAGGAATTACAGTTGAGGAAACCAAAGCAAAGGAATATAAGTCGCTGTTTAGTGAAACACAGATTAATGTCTTGTCTGAGTATATGCGTGAAACTGTAGAAAATGGAACAGCATCTCGTCTATTAAAGGAGGCTTATACAGCCTATGGTAAGACGGGAACCGCTCAAACGACTAACGATTTAAATATAACCAATGCGTGGTTTGTGGGATATGCAGAAAAAGATGGCAGAGAAATCGCCATTGCTGTTGTGGTGGAAGATTCTGGAAATGGAAGCACATATGCAGTTCCGATTGCAGAAAAAATATTTGATTTATATTTCAAATAGTCTTTGATTTTGTTGCATATATGTGAAAAAAGGGGTATACTGAGTATAGTTTTTGAGACACCAACACGTAGGAGGTATTGCAATGATCGAGGCAACGAGTTGTGGCGGTGTAGTAATTTATCGTGGTAAGATTTTGCTCTTATATAAGAATTATAAGAACAAATACGAAGGTTGGGTTCTTCCAAAAGGCACTGTTGAGCCAGGGGAAGAGTACAAGGATACGGCCATCCGTGAAGTGAAAGAGGAAACGGGAGCTGATGCAACAATTATCCGATACATAGGTAAAAGCCAGTACACCTTTACTGTACCAGAAGATACCGTCGAAAAAGAGGTTCATTGGTATTTGATGATGGGCGACAGCTATTATAGCAAACCACAGAAAGAAGAATATTTTGTGGATTCTGGATTCTATAAGTATCATGAAGCCTATCATTTATTAAAATTTACCAATGAAAAGCAGATTTTGGAGAAAGCGTATAACGAATATCTGGATCTGAAGAAGAGTAACCTTTGGGGAACTCATAAATATTATTAAATTTATCTAGAATATACGAAATTAGTCGTTATAAATTGAATGTGCACACGCTCTCGCTCGGAAGAAAACGTAGCGGACACATAAGGTCGCAAAGAACGCGACCTAAGTGCCGACGTTTTCTAACGGTGCTATTCAATATATAACGACTAATTTCTTACACTGAGATAAATTTAATAATTATGAGTTTCATATAAAGAGAAATAAAATATATTTAATTGAGGTTTGTCTGAATGCAGTTTATGGGAAGTCTCTATATAGGAGAAACATTTACTTCAAAAGAGTATGAAATTATACGAAAAGTTCATAATAGGCAAATAGTAACCAATCTGTATTTGATTGTGCTTTCCACGAATCCAGATAACATGCTGGATTTGATTCCAGAATGGGAGGCACTTCAAAAAGGCTATCCAAAGGAAAGTCTTAAAGTAGTCGGCATTGCAAATGGTAAAAAAGAAGCCATTGGTATGGTACAGCGTATCATAGAAGAGTCTTTACTGGAAACAGGAAGCGCTGATGTACGTTCCTTTCTAAGACAGAAATGGGAGGGACAGGCATGCAGATAGTTCTTTCTATTTTACAGTTTTTGGGCTGGGTGCTTTTGGCGGCAGTGGTAGTCGTGGTTTTCGCATTGCTTATCCTGTTGTTTTGTCCGGTGCGGTATCTGGTGGATATTCATTGGCTGGAGGAACAATGGGCGAAATTTCGAGCACATTGGTTTTTTCATCTGATTCGGGCAAAGGTTTCTTATGGTGACGACTTAATTTATGGTGAAATCCATATATTTTGGAAAAAGATTACATTTTCCTTTGATTTGACGGAAAAGAAGGAAGAGGAAGAATCTGAAAAGGAAGACAAGCAAAAAGAAACGAAAGAAGCATCTGATGTAGGTATCATTTCTAAAATTAAGGGAATGATAGAACGTATAAAAGCAGCTTATCCGAAAGTCAAGAAAATCCTCACGGATGAGAAGAATAAGGAAGCGATAGTTCACTTGAAGGATGAGATTTTATATTTCCTTAAGGTGCTGCTTCCAAAGAAGTCCAAAGTGGATGCAGTATTTTCCACGGGTTCACCGGATACCACAGGGCAATTATTTGGTGTGTTAGCATGTTTTCCAGCGATGTATCATAAGGATTGGAAACTGATTCCGGATTTTGAATCAGATGATATGTATTTCAAAGGAACATTCTGGGGAAAGGGTCGAATATATGGATATGAAATTGTTGGCATAATTTTGCGAATAATATTTGATAAGAATTGCAGAAGATTGTATACTATTATCAATAGATTTATTAAATGGTTGAAAAAGAGCGATAATACGGAGGGTAACGTAAATGGATAAATTAAATACTACAGTAGAATCTTTATTTAAAGGAATGGAAAGTTTTGTTAGTACAAAGACGGTTGTGGGAGAACCTACACAGATTGGAGATACTATCATTGTTCCACTTGCAGACGTGTCGTTTGGTGTAGCTGCAGGTGCTGTTTCTGAAGCGAACAAAAACAATGGCATGGGTGGTATGGGTGGAAAAGTTACCCCAAGTGCTGTATTGGTTATTAAAAATGATTCAACTAGATTAATTAATATTAAGAATCAGGATGCGATCACAAAGATTCTCGATATGGTCCCAGATTTACTTGACCGCTTCGTACCAGCAAAGAATGATGCTGATGTTACAGTTGTAGTGGAAGATAATGAAATCTAATTCTGGATGTGTTGCGTGCATATATTATATTATTTGAATTTTAGAGAGCTGTCGTAAGGCAGCTCTTATATTATGTAAATTACGAAAACCCTCCAAATATCAATTTCGCAGCCTTGCGTTAGAACAGCAAGAAATTGATATTTGGAGGGTTTTCGTAAGATAGAATAAAAAAAGAACTGCCTTACGACAGTTCTTTAATAGTCAATACATTAAGCACGCTCAACACGGCCAGATCTTAAGCAAGAAGCACAAACATATAATTTCTTTGGTACTCCGTTTACTTTACAATTAACACGTTTAATGTTAGATTTCCAGATTTTATTAGATCTTCTATGAGAGTGACTAACTGCGATTCCGAAATGAACGCCTTTTTCACATACTGCACATTTTGCCATTTTAATTGCACCTCCTTGCAAATTCACTAAGCCCAAATAGTGTTTCGAGCTCACAACATGGATATTCTAACAGAAACATATACATAATGCAAGGAAAAAATAAAAAAATTTAAAAGTTTCTGGAAAAGTTTGTATGAAATTAAATACAGTGTTTGCTTTTTAGGTAAAATAAGGTATAATAAATACATATCTATGTCATAATTTTTATGGAGGTTACAATTATGAAAGGCCAAATGGAAAACCAATATGGTACAGTTTTAATTGATGAAAATGTAATTGCAACTTATGCAGGTTCTGTTGCTGTAGAATGCTTCGGTATTGTAGGTATGGCTGCAGTAAACGTAAAAGATGGACTTGTTAAATTATTAAAGAAAGAACACATTACACACGGTATTGAAGTTGTAGTAGGTGAAAATAATGTAATCACAATTGATTTCCACGTTATTATTGCTTACGGTGTATGTATTACAACAGTTTGTGACAACTTAATTGAAACCGTGAAATACAAAGTAGAACAGTTCACTGGTATGAAGATCGACAAGATCAATATCCATGTTGAAGGCGTGCGCGTGATTGACTAAGGAGGATATCAAAAGTGAAGATTACTAGTATTAATTCAAGCCAATTAGCTAAAATGTTTCTTGCTGGTGCAAGCAATCTTGATGCAAAAAAAGAATGGATAAATGAATTGAATGTATTCCCAGTTCCAGATGGTGATACAGGTACAAATATGTCTATGACTATTATGTCAGCAGCTAGAGAAGTAGGTGGACTTGGCGAAAAACCAGAAATGAAAGCTCTTGCAAAAGCAATCTCTTCAGGTTCACTTCGTGGTGCTAGAGGTAACTCTGGTGTTATCCTTTCTCAGTTATTTAGAGGTTTCTGTAAAGTAGTAGGCGAATACGATGAAGTAGATGTATGTGTACTTTGTGACGCTATGCAGAAGGCTGTAGAAACAGCATACAAAGCTGTTATGAAGCCAAAGGAAGGTACAATCCTTACTGTAGCAAAAGGTGCTGCTGATAAAGCTTTAGAATTAGTAGATGAAACAGATGATTTGGTATATTTCTGCGATGAAGTTATCAAACATGCTGACTATGTTCTTAGTCAGACACCAGAAATGCTTCCAGTACTCAAACAGGCTGGCGTAGTTGACTCAGGCGGACAGGGTCTTATGCAGGTATTAAAGGGCGCATATGACTGTTTACTTGGTAAAGAAGTGGATTATACGATTGATGTTCCTACAGCTGGTAGCAGCTTCGTTAAAATTTCTGCAGAAACAGAAGCAGAGATTAAATTTGGTTACTGTACAGAGTTTATTATTGTACTTAATAAACCTATGACAGATAAAGAAGAGTTAGAATTTAAAGCTTTCCTTGAATCTATCGGTGATTCAATCGTAGTGGTAGCGGACGATGAGGTTACAAAGACTCACGTACATACCAACGATCCGGGTCTTGCTATTCAGAAAGCCCTTACTTTCGGTTCTCTTAGCAAGATTAAGATTGATAACATGCGTGAAGAACATGAAGAAAAACTCATTAAAGAAGCTGAAAAGGTAGCTGAACAGCAGGCGCTTGAAGCAGCAGAAAAGAAAGCTGAACCTCGTAAAGAAATGGGCTTCGTTGCAGTTTCTATCGGTGAAGGTATGAACGAAATCTTCCGCGGACTTGGTGTTGACTACATCATCGAAGGCGGTCAGACAATGAACCCAAGTACAGAAGATATGCTTACAGCAATTGACAATGTAAATGCTGACACAGTATTCATTCTTCCAAACAATAGCAATATTATCATGGCTGCAAACCAGGCTGCTTCTATTGTAGATGATAAAGAAATCATCGTTATCCCTACAAAGACAGTTCCACAGGGTATTACTGCTGTTATCAACTACTTACCAGATGTTTCTGCAGAAGAAAATAAAGAAACTATGGTAGAAGCTATCTCTGCAGTTAAGACAGGACAGGTAACATATGCTGTACGTGATACCGAAATCGACGGTTTCGAAATCAAAGAAAACGATTACATGGGTATCGGCGACAAATCTATTCTTGCTGTAGGTACAGATATGAACACTGTAACTCTTGAAATGCTTGAAAGAATGATTGATGAAGATTCAGAAATGGTAAGTATTTACTTCGGTAGCGAATCTTCAGAAGAAGATGCGACAGTTATCGCTGAAGCACTCGAAGAAAAATATCCAGATGTTGATGTAGAAGTAAATGATGGTGGACAGCCAATTTACTATTATGTTATTTCAGTTGAATAATTTATAGGTTTTACTAAAAATACGAACTCCCACAACAAATACAATTTATCGCTGTACTGGCGTAAGGCTTCTAAATTGTATTTGTTGTGGGAGTTCTTACTTTATGATAAAATATAGGAAATTGTTCAAGAGATAATATAATAATAGATAATGGATAGAAAAGGATATTAAAAAATGAAAACATGTATTTATGATTACAGACACGACGATGCCACGATGATTCGTCAAGTTGTCTTTATAAATGAGCAGGGTTTTTCCTATGAATATGATGAAATCGATGAATGGGCTACTCATATTGTGATTTATGATGAAGAGCCAGTTGGTGTATGTCGTATTTTCGCGGATGAAAATAATGATACAGAATATATTGTTGGGAGATTAGCAGTGATGAAAAGTCATAGAAACCGCGGGATTGGAAGAAAATTACTGGAAGCTTGTGAAGATTATGCAAAAAGTAAAGGTGGAACTTTTGTTAAGCTTCATTCTCAGTGTAGAGCTGCAGAATTTTATGAAAAATGTGGTTATATAGCCAAGGGAGAAATTGAAGAAGAAGAGGGCGTACCTCATGTATGGATGTATAAGGAGTTGAAATAAATGAATCTTACATCTTCGATAACGAAAATAAAAGGGATTGGCGATAAAACTGCCCAAACTCTCGAAAAACTAAATATTTCCACGGTAGAAGATGTACTATTTCATTTTCCTAGAAACTATTTCCGTTATCCAGAAGCAATAACGATAGAAGAGATAACCACATTGCAGGAAAGTAGATTGGCCATTCGTGCTGTGGTAAAGAAAAGTCCTGCCAGTCGCAATGGACGAAACATGAATATTACGACATTGACGATTGGGGAAGCACCTAAAAAACTAGAGTTGGTTTGGTTTCGTTCACCATATATCAAGAATCAGATTGAACCAGGGAAAGAGTATGTTTTCTTTGGAAAAATGGTGGTAAAAAACAAGCGTTGGGTGATGGAACAGCCAGTGATTTATGCACCTGAAAAGTATGAAGAAATCGCTGGAATGCTTCAGCCGGTGTATGCTTTGACAGCGGGTATTACCAACAATTTGCTGATTAAAACGATAAAAACTGTTTTAAATGATATAGATTTGATTTCGGATTATATCCCAGCGGATACCCGCAAACGATATGGTTTGTGCGAGTATAACTATGCGTTGAAACAGATTCATTTTCCGGATACAATGGAAAACTTGATAGAAGCTAGAAGATGTTTGGTTTTTCATGAATTTTTTATCTTTATCATGGGAATTCAGTATCAAAAGGAAAAGAAGGCGAAGGACCCGAATGGTTTTTCATTTGTAAAAGATTCTTTTATAGAGGATTGCATCCAGCAGTTGCCATATCCTTTGACAAATGCTCAGAAAAAAGCATTAAAGGATATTCAAAACGATATGGATAGCCCATTTGTAATGCAGCGACTGGTACAGGGGGATGTAGGTTCCGGTAAGACGATTGTAGCTTTTCTTGCTATGGCTAGATGTGCCCATAGTGGTTATCAGTCTGCGATTATGGCACCTACGGAAGTATTAGCGAGACAGCATTATGAGACCTATACGAAATTATGTCAGGATTTTAATTTAGATTTTCCAGTTGTGCTTTTGACAGGTTCTATGAAAGTAAAAGAGAAGCGAGAAGCCTATGCAAAGCTTGAAGCTTGTCCAAATGCTTTGGTAGTTGGAACACATGCTTTGATTCAGGAAAAGGCTGTATATTCCAACCTTGCCCTGGTTATTACTGATGAACAGCACCGTTTCGGCGTAAAGCAGCGCGATACATTTGCAGAAAAAGGACAGGTTCCGCATATTTTGGTAATGAGTGCGACACCGATTCCGCGTACTTTGGCAATTATTATTTATGGAGATATGGATATTTCAGTCATTGATGAGGTTCCTGCAAAGCGTCTGCCTATCAAAAACTGTGTAGTAGATATCGGATATCGACCAAAAGCATATGATTTTATCGTAAATCAGGTAAATGAAGGGCATCAGGCATATGTCATCTGTCCTTTGGTAGAAGACACTGAAAATATGGAAGGAAAAAACGCAACTGATTATTCGAAAGAACTAGCAGAAATTTTGCCTTCACATGTGCTGGTTGGACTTTTGCATGGTAAGATGAAAAATGATAAGAAAAACGAAGTTATGGAAGCTTTTGCTCGAAATGAAATTCAGGTTCTTGTTTCTACTACAGTAGTTGAAGTTGGAGTAAATGTACCAAATGCAACAGTTATGATGATTGAAAATGCAGATCATTTCGGTTTGGCACAGCTTCACCAGCTTCGTGGACGAGTAGGCCGAGGGGATACACAGTCTTATTGTATTATGATTAACACATCAAACGCCAAGACAGCTAAGAAACGTCTTGAAATTCTGAATAAATCAAATGATGGTTTCTTTATTGCAAGTGAGGACCTAAAGTTGCGTGGACCAGGAGATTTCTTTGGTATTCGTCAAAGTGGCGATTTAGCCTTTGATATCGGAGATATTTATCAGGATGCGACGGAACTGCAGGATGCAGCGGAGAGTGTAAAAGAGATTTTGGAAACAGACCCAGAACTTATAAAAGAACAACATGCTACGTTGAGGCGGCAGCTGCAAAGATTTGTGGATGAGCAGATAAGAAATATGACGTTATAGGAGAACAAAATGATGAAAAAATGTTTTAGAAAAGGTCTTGTTTATGTAAGTAGTCTTATACTTGTTTTAGGTTTATTATCTGCGTGTGGAAAAAATACAGATAATTCTAATGAAAAAGAACAGACTAGTCAGAATACTCAGCAGACTATTAATTCAGAAACTGAGAAGCCAGATGTCTCTGAACAACCAGACGTTTCCGAGGAATCAAACAGTTCTGAGGAAACAAGTAACTTAGAAGCACCAAGTAGTTCCCAGCAACCAAGCGATTCTGAAAAACCAAGCAACTCTGAGAAACCAAGTAGTTCAGAAAAACCAAGTGATTCGGAAAATACAAATACAGAATCATCTAAGCCAGAGCCAGCACCATCGGAACCGGAAGCATCCATTTCTACATCTGCACCTGGTTGGGATAAAGTGCCTAGTTTCAAAGAATCTAACTTAACAGAGAAGGAGATGGCAGTCAAAATCGTTGAATGTATTATTAGTTCTACGATGTCTGATTTTGAAAAGGCATTGGAAATTCATGATTGGTTGATATTTAATGTGGATTATGACCATACATATTCAAATTATCATGCTATTAATGCCTTTGTGGATCGAAGCTGTGTGTGTCAGGGATACGCTGAAGCATTCGAATTGCTAGCAGAGGCGGCAGGTCTTGAAACAACTTTTGTTTCTGGGGTTGCAACAAATAGTAGTGGACAAACAGAGAGCCATGCATGGAATCAAATTAAGATTAGTGGAGCATGGTATAATGTAGATGTGACTTGGGATGATCCTACACATGAAGGAAAAGATTTTAATGATCATAGTGGTAATGGATATGATTATTTCTTAATATCCAAGGCACAGTTAGAAAAAGACCACAAAGCAGAGAGCTATAATGAAGGCGAAAAGACTTGTTCATCTAATTATGACAAAGTAAGTATATTAAAGGTTGCGGCTGCTTCAGGTAGATATGGCGATGTTGCAGTTGTAACAAATATTAGCGAGGCAAATGCAGGGATAAAGAAGTATATGGATCAAAATAAGTCAACAATGACGCTGTGGATTTATGATAGTTCTGTAACAGTTGCTACGTCACAAAACTATATTCAGAATTTAGTTGGAAAAGTGCAATATGTGATAAGCCTAAGTACTTATTATCCATCAGATAATGGTATCCTGAAATGCCCAATTGGAATTACACCTTCTTCTGAGTGGGATGCAATTCCAGTGGTTACGAATGTGGATGAGTTTAAAACCTTATTAGACCAAAATGGTGATGCAGGAATTACAAGTTATACGGTTCGATATGAATCTACGAGCGGACAACCAGTGATTGCGGCATCAAAATATGGATTTAATATATCATATGTTACTTATAATGATGGTAATTCATGGTTAATTGATGTTTTTATTCAATAATTAAATGTAGATTATAAAAAGGAGATGAATGTATGGCATTTATCTCCTTTTCTTATTTACTCACTAATTAATTCAATTCCTAAAATATCTGGCTCAATTACCAGCGAATAATTGGTGTAATATACCACAAATCCAGGTGCAGCACCAGATGGTTTCTTTAAGTTCTTTTTTTGTAAGTAATCGATTTCGATTTTTTCATTATCACGGCCTTTAGAGTAGTAGCCAGCCAAACGTCCTGCTTCTTCAAAGACTCTGTCTGGGAGTTCTTTGTTATTTGCTTTTACGATGACGTGAGAGCCTGGCATACCTTTTGCGTGAAACCACCAGTCATTACCTGTGGCGACTTTGAAAGAAAGTTCGTCATTCTGATAATTGTTTTTACCAACAAAAATATCATATCCATCTGCAGAGCGGTAGTGGAATGGTTTACTCTTGGATTTTTCTTTTTTTGCACTACGATTTTTCTTGATGAAGCCGTATCCCATCAGCTCTTCTTTGATCTGGATTAAATCATCGGAAGAAACAGCGATATCTAGTGCATTCTGAATAGATTCTAAATGTATAATTTGTGTATGAGTTTCTTCAATTAGTCCTTCCAAAGCTTCGCTGGTACGTTTCAATTTTCCGTATTTCTCGAAATACTTCTTGGAGTTTTCTAATGCAGACTTTGTTTCGTCCAAAGGAATTTTAATCAGAGTATTATTATCATAGTAATTTTCTACTTCAGCAAACTTTGCTCCAGGTTCAATGCCATAGCCATAGGCTTGTAACAATTCTCCGTAAAGTTTGTATTTGTCTTTTTTCTCTGCATCCTTTTGTTGTTTAATCTGTAAATCATATTTCTTTACATTTCGTTCCAAAGCGGTTGCAACAATTTTTCTTAAGTCTACCGATTTCTGGCGAATGCGAGAGTAGACATTCTTTTCTGCATAATAGTTTTCCAATACTTCAGAAATGGTATCAAAGGTAGTGGTTTCATAGCCTTCATACATCGTAAGGGAAACCGAAGAGTAATCGATAGGTTCTTTTCCGTTTCGTACGATATTTGGCACATGCTTTTGAGCCTGAATATCTTCCATAAACCAGATAAAATTGTTTGCAAGGTGTAAAAGCTGCGTTTCTTCCAAAGAGGAAACCGGCATATCTCCATCTAAACCGGCACGATAAGTAATTTCATTGGCGATTAATGGGCTAATGCCAGTAAAAGAAGTGTAGATAGCTTTTGATATATTCATTGGTTTGTCAGCAATGCTGGAAATAAAGCTTTCTCTAGAAATTAAAAGAGGGTTTAATTTATCGCCTTGCGTTGTTGGAATAAAATATTCTCTGCCAGGTAAAACTTCACGTACAGAACTGGTTGCACTTGAAATTCGCTTGATGCTATCAATAATGGTACCATCTTCATTACAGAAAATGATGTTGGAGTGTTTTCCCATTAGTTCTATAATCAAAGTCTTTTTGCATAAATCTCCAAGTTCATTCAAATGTTCCACTTCGAAATGGATGATTCGTTCTAAGCCAGGCTGATATACACGCAGAATTTTACCATTTGCAATATGCTTGCGAAGCACCATGCAAAAGGTAGGGGCCTGAAGTGGACTTGGTTTGTTTTCCTGTGTCAAATACACGAATGGAAGAGACGCACTAGCAGAAATAGCCAGGCGATGGTTGCAGTTAGGTCCCTTGCAGGTAAAAAGCAGCTCGTCCGTTTCTGGTTGTGCAATCTTAGAAATACGTGCATTGGTTAATATATTGTTTAATTCATATACGAGATTTGAAATTACAATTCCGTCTAAAGCCATGTGAAGCCTCCTAAAAATAATCATGAATATTATATACGAAATACACAAAAAAGCAAAGGATACCTTGTGAAATTAGTTGAGAAAAATCTGCAAGAACATTTGACGAAATAGCATTTTTTTATTATAATATCAATATCTATGCATACAGAGTTTGTACACGAGATATGCATGGTGAAAATTTCAATTTAAGAAAGGGTTTTATCATGATTAAAAGTATGACTGGTTTCGGTCGTTGTGAAATCGCCAATGAAAAGCGTAAATTCACAATCGAAATGAAATCTGTAAACCACAGATATTTTGATGTAAATATCAAAATGCCTAAGAAACTGAACTTTTTCGAAAGTTCAATCCGTAATCTTTTAAAAGAATATATCGAACGTGGTAAAGTTGATGTGTATATTACTTACGAAGATTACAGCGAAGATAACTTCGCATTGAAATACAACGCTACATTGGCTGGTGAGTATTTAAAACACTTAAGAGATATGGCAGAACAGTTTGGTTTAGATGATGACATTCGCGTAAGCACCTTGTCTCGTTATCCAGAAGTTCTTACCATGGAAGAACAGGGCATCGATGAAAAAGAGCTTTGGGCAGACTTGGAAGCTGCACTTCGTGGTGCTTGTGGACAGTTTGTAGAGAGCCGTATCCGTGAAGGCGAAAACCTTAAGAACGATCTTTGTGAGAAATTGGATAATATGCTTGGTTATGTAGACTTTATCGAAGCAAAATATCCAGTGATTATGAGCGATTATCGTACTCGTTTAGAAGATAAGGTAAAAGAGCTCCTTGGTGACAGACAGATTGACGAAGGACGTATCGCTACAGAAATCGTTATTTATTCCGATAAGATTTGTGTTGACGAAGAAACCGTTAGACTTCGCAGCCACATTCAGTCCGTAAAGGATACCTTGAATCAGGGCGGCAGCTGCGGACGCAAGCTTGACTTCATTGCTCAGGAAATGAACCGCGAAGCTAATACGATTTTGTCAAAGGCCAACAATCTGGAAATCTCTGATACTGGTATCAACTTAAAAACAGATATCGAAAAAGTAAGAGAACAAATCCAGAACATCGAATAACAGTTTTAAAACTGCTGTGAGGTAAATATGCAAAAGGGAATATTAGTAGTAGCCTCAGGTTTTTCTGGTGCAGGAAAAGGCACGATTATGAAAAAACTGATGAGTGAAAAAGGCGAAAATTACGCATTATCTATTTCAGCTACCACGAGAGCTCCTAGACCAGGAGAAGAACATGGAAGAGAGTACTTCTTTTTAACTACAGAAGAATTCGAAGCTATGATTGAACGCGACGAGCTGGTAGAGTATGCAAAGTATGTAAGCAATTACTATGGAACACCGAAAGCTTACGTTGAGGAACAGCTGAATGCTGGGAAGAATGTTATTCTTGAGATTGAAATTCAAGGTGCATTGAAGATTAAAGAGAAATTCCCAGAAACAGTCCTTATGTTTATCACTGCACCTAGTGCAGAAGAACTTAAGAGTCGTTTGGTAGGCCGTGGAACGGAATCCCAGGATGTCATTGATGCACGTATGAGTCGTGCATATGAAGAATCTTTGGGTGTAGAAAATTATGATTATTTAGTGATTAACGATGATTTGGATGCATGTGTGGAACTTGTGAATGATATCATTTTAAAGGAACGCACCAAAGAAACAGAAGTGCATGCCGACAATCGTGTATCCGCTAATATAGAATTTATTAATAATATGAGAAAAGAGCTTTTAAGCTTTTCGAAAGGAGTATAATATGATTCATCCATCTTATGTAGAACTTATGTCAGTAGTAAACGAGGACGTTGTAATTGGCGAAGAACCAGTAGTAAACAGCCGTTATTCTATCGTTTTAGCAGCTGCAAAACGTGCACGTGAAATTATCGACGGAGCAGATACTATGGTAGAGCATCCAAAATGCAATAAACCATTATCTATCGCTGTTGAAGAAATTATGAATGGCGATGTTAAAATCGTTCCAGACGAAAACAACTAGGAAAGTGGGGCTGCTTTGCGGCCCTAATGTATTATTATGAAAAACAAGAAATTATTATTTATATCCCTAGGATGCGACAAAAATCTCGTAGATTCTGAGTTTATGATAGGGATGCTTACGGCGGAAGGTGTCGTACTTTGCGATGATGAAACGGAAGCAGATATCATTATTATCAATAGCTGCTGTTTTATCAATGATGCAAAAGAGGAAAGTATCAATACCATTTTGGAAATGGCAGAATACAAAAAGAGTGGAAAATGCAAGGCTCTGATTGTAACTGGTTGTCTTTCTCAACGTTATCAGGATGAAATCAAGACTGAGATTCCTGAGGTAGATGCAATCCTTGGCACCAACTCATATGATTCCATTTGCGAAGCTGTGAAAGAAGCCTTAGACCAGCATTTTTACAAGAATGTAGCTACCCTTGAGGGATTACCAAAATTAACAAACAAAAGAACCGTTACTACAGGTGGACACTTTGCATATTTAAAGATTGCTGAAGGCTGCAATAAAAATTGTACCTACTGTATCATTCCATCAATTCGTGGCAGATACCGTAGTGTTCCAATGGAAGATTTGATTGCTCAGGCAAAAGAATTGGTAGAAAATGGTGTAAAGGAATTAATTCTGGTAGCGCAGGAAACCACTCTTTATGGTGTGGACTTGTATGGAGAAAAATCTCTTCACAAGCTGCTGGATGAACTAAATAAAATCCCAGGTTTGTTCTGGATTCGTATCATGTATTGTTATCCAGAAGAGATTTACGAGGAGTTAATCGAAGCAATGCTTCGTAATAAAAGGGTTTGTCACTATTTAGACATGCCAATTCAGCATTGTAATGACGAAATTCTTCGTAGAATGGCAAGAAAAACAAACCGCAAAGAACTGGAAGAGCGTATTGCTTATTTAAGAGAACGTATTCCGGATATTACACTTCGAACCACATTGATTTGTGGTTTTCCTGGAGAAACAGAGGAAATGCACGAGGAACTCATGCAGTTTATCAACGATATGGAGTTTGATAGACTTGGTGCTTTTGCTTATTCCCCAGAGGAAGGAACCGTGGCGGCAGAATTACCAGATCAGGTAGATGAAGAATTGAAACTTGACTGGCAGGCAGATGTCATGGAGCTTCAGGAAGAAGTGATTTTTGACAAAAATGAGACTCTAATCGGAATGACGACCTACGCATTTATTGAAGGTAAAGTCGCCGATGAGAACGCCTACATTGGCAGAACCTACCGTGATGCTCCAAATGTAGACGGATATATATTCATCAATACAGATGAGGAACTTATGACCGGTGATATTGTAAAAGTACAAGTAATCGGTGCATATGAATATGACTTGATAGGAGAAATAGTAAAATGACAATGAATTTACCAAACCAGTTAACAATTTTTAGAGTAATTTTAATCCCATTTTTTGTAGTATGTATGTTAGTGCCAGCAATTCCATTTAACAACATCATCGCATGTGTTATTTTCTGCGTAGCAAGCTTTACAGACTTCCTTGATGGATATTTAGCTAGACGTGATGGCTTAGTAACCAACTTTGGAAAATTTATGGATCCACTTGCTGACAAACTTTTAGTAGGTGCTGCACTTATTTGTTTAGTAGAAACAGGACAGCTTCCAGCATGGGTAGTAGTTATCATTATTTCACGTGAATTTATTATCAGCGGCTTCCGTCTTATCGCATCAGATAACGGTGTTGTAATCGCAGCAAGCTACTGGGGAAAATTCAAAACTGTGACTCAGATGGTAATGGTTATCGTATTAATCCTTAACATTCCTGGAGCTATTTTTGCAGTAATTGGTAGAATCCTTATGTGGGCTGCTGTAATCCTTACAGTGGTTTCATTAGTTGACTATGTTGTTAAGAACAAAGATGTTTTAAAAGATACAAAATAGGATAAAAATATGACCGAAAACAAACTACTGGAATTACTTTCCAAACATAATTTAAAAATTGCTACAGCAGAAAGCTGTACAGGTGGCTTGGTGGCCGGTGTATTATGTGATATTTCTGGCATTTCCGCCCATTTTGAAGAAGGGTTTATTACCTATTCCGAAGAAGCCAAGATGAAAAACTTAGGTGTTTTGCCAGAAACTTTAGAGCACTACGGTGTAGTAAGCTGCGAAGTGGCAGAAGAGATGGCTATGGGTACGGCAGAAAGAGCGAATGCAGATTGTGCTATTGCTACGACTGGTGTGGCTGGGCCAACCGGTGGAACAGAGGAAAATCCAGTAGGAACTGTTTGTTTTGCGTGTGTTGTAAAGAATCAGGTGCTTACAGAGCGTATGATTTTTGAAGGCAATCGCATGGAAATCCGTATGCAGGCTGCGGTTTATGCAATTGAAATGTTGTGTGACTATATCGAATCCTGCTATGAAGAAGATTAAAGGAGAGAGAGTATGCGTATTATCTCAGGAACTGCAAGAAGTCTTCCTTTAAGAACTCCTGAGGGGCTGGATACCAGACCAACCTCAGATCAGATTAAAGAGACATTATTTAATATGCTGCAATATGATATTCCAGGCTGTTATTTTCTCGATTTGTTTGCGGGAAGCGGGCAGATTGGCTTAGAAAGTTTAAGTCGTGGTGGAGAATACTCTGTATTCGTAGAAAACAATCGTAAAGCGGCAAAATGTATTGAAGAAAACATTAAGTTTACCAAATTTGATAAAAATGCCAGACTGGTGGTATCTGATGTAATCTCTGCATTATATACCTTAGAAGGCAAATATAAATTTGATATTGTGTTTATGGACCCACCATATAACAAAGAATTGGAAAAAGAAGTCTTAAAATACCTTGCGGGTTCTTCACTTTTGAAAGAGGATAGCAGGATTATCGTAGAGGCATCTTTGGAAACCGACTTTGATTACGTGGAAGAATTGGGATTTGAAATCACTAAGTATAAAAAATACAAGACAAATGTACATGTATTTTTGAGAAGGAAATAATTAGGCAGGGGGTGTGTTTTTATGAAGAGAGCTGTCTATCCTGGAAGTTTTGATCCAATTACATTTGGCCATCTGGATATTATTGAACGTTCCGCGAAAATGGTGGATGAGTTGGTGATTGCGGTATTATGCAATAGTGCCAAAAATTCGTTGTTTTCTTTGGAAGAACGTGTTAATATGATTAAAGAGATTACAAAGGATATTCCAAATGTCAAAGTGGAAACTTTTGATGGTCTTTTAGTAGATTATATGAGACAAATTGATGCAAATATCATTATTCGTGGACTTAGAGCAGTTACTGACTTCGAGTACGAATTACAGATTGCACAGATGAATCATGTGTTGAAAGATGATGCGGAAACCATTTTCCTCATTACGAACTTGAAATATTCATATTTGAGTTCTACCGTTGTAAAAGAAATTGCTTCTTACGGCGGAGATATTTCCAAGTTTGTACCAGAAGAGATTATTGACCGCATTTATGAAAAATATAATGTAAATAGGGAGAATACTTATGAGCAGTAAAATCGAACAAGTAATTGATGAAATCGAAGAATACCTTGATGGTTGTAAATTTGTACCATTTTCTTCTACTAATATTTCTGTAGACAAAGAAGAAATCGAAGAATTGATTGCTGAATTACGTTCTAAAACACCAGAAGAAATTCGTAGATATCAGAAGATTATTAGCAATAAAGAAGCAATCCTTGCGGATGCACAGCAGAAAGCAGATCAGATTATCGCACAGGCTCAGATTCAGACCAATGAATTAGTCAGCGAACATCAGATTATGCAGCAAGCTTATGCTCAGGCAAACGAAGTTGTAATGATCGCTACAAAACAGGCACAGGAGATTTTGGACAATGCAACGAATGAAGCAAATAACATTCGTTTGTATGCAATGTCTTATACAGATGACAAATTAAAAGGATTAGAAGACATTTTAATCAACTCAATTGATACCACAAAAGCACGTAATGAAAATTTGATTAGTTCTCTTCAGGGCTATTTGGACATTGTTTCTGCAAATCGTGCAGAGCTTTTCCCAGCAGAACCAGAACCAGCACCAGTGCACAAAACGGTTGAGAAGAAACCAGTTGAAAAAGCAAAAGATCCAGATGGATTGGAACCAATTGATTTATCAGTGGTTAATATCAAAGCAAATGAATAAAAAATACATATATTACACTTAGTAATGTTAATAATAGGGAAAGTGCTACTTTCCCTATTATGTATTTATGAATAGATAGTCCGGAGCCAGAAAGAAGTGAAGCAGTCTGGGCAATACCGGACATTCCGCCGAAGGACAGCACCTGGATAGCTGCGATATATTTCTCCTTTTCTGCAATATTGCACTCGGATAAGAGATTGATACCATTGGTAATCTCCAGATTTCCAAGAAGTATAGTGGTGAGTACAGACGGTTGATTTGTAAAAATGGTTATAGTGTTTATGAGAATTTCTGTCACGATTGAAAACAGTACGATATACCCACATATTTTAATGAGGGATTCAAAACCAGCTATGATACCGTCATTTATGACTTGCATATCCAAGTGAAAAGAAGATATGTTTTTCTTCTCGTGTGAATATGATGGAAGTGTTTGGTGTTTTGCATGTGTATTTATTAGCAAAAATATTGTCAAAAGTGCAAGCGGTGTAAGATATAGAAGCATATAGGTGGACATATTATATTTGCTAGACGCAAAAAGCAGCGGCATGGCAAAACCACACACATACATGGGACTGAAATTGTTAGTTGCAATTGCAAGGAAAGTAGCTTGTTTTTCAGAAAGCAGTTTTTGCTTATAAAAATCCGAGGACAGCTTGGCTCCTACAGGAAAACCAAAGATAAAACCGCAGGTCATGGTAAGTAGGATTGCAACAAGATTGGCATTTCCTTTGAAGCTTTTCAAAAAATCACTTTTTACCAGTACAGAGGACAGTATAGTAAAAGGTAAAAGTGCAGGAAGAATCTGTTGAAACCAGATTTGGATTCCATTTTTTGCTGCACCAACAGTGATTTCTGGAAAGAAAAAAGAATATATAATTATTATTAATAGGACAAAAGTAAATAATATCTTTTTCATAGTATTATTTATGAATATAAGGAGGCTTTTATGAGAGTTTTAGAAAATTTACAACCAGCAAGAGTATTTTACTTTTTTGAGGAAATTGCAAAGATTCCACATGGATCAGGCAATACAAAGCAGATTAGTGATTACTTGGTTGGTTTTGCAAAAGAACATAATTTAGAATATTATCAGGATGAAATCAATAATGTCATCATGATAAAAGAAGCCACAGAAGGCTATGAAGCGGCAGAACCAGTGATTATTCAGGGGCATATGGATATGGTTTGTGAAAAAGAAAGTGATTGCACCATCGATTTTGAAAAAGATGGTTTAGACCTTTACGTAGAAGACGGCTTTGTAAAAGCTAGAGGCACGACACTGGGCGGTGATGATGGTATCGCAGTGGCTTATGGCTTAGCATTATTAGAAGCAACAGATATCGCACATCCACGTTTAGAGCTTGTAATTACAGTGGATGAAGAAACTGGCATGGACGGTGCGTATGGCATTGATTTATCTATGCTTAAGGGCAAGAAAATGCTCAATATCGACAGTGATGAGGAAGGCATTTTCCTTACCAGTTGTGCAGGTGGAACCAGTGTAGAAGCGACTATTCCTGTGAAACGTATCACAGAAGAAGGTGTTGTGTTAAATGTAAAAGTAGATGGTCTTTTCGGTGGACATTCTGGTGCAGAAATTCACAAAGAACACGGTAACGCATCTATCCTTATGGGCAGAGTATTAAATAATATCACAAAAGAAGTGCCATTTGGTATCATTTCTCTTGCAGGAGGTCTCAAAAACAATGCAATTCCAAGAGAATGCAATGCATCTCTTTTGGTTCCAGAAGAATGTGTAGCGGTAGTAGAAAAAATTGTTGCTGAGCAGTCAGAGATTTTCAAGAAAGAATTCTTTGCATCGGATGCAAATGTACAGGTGACATCCGTTCGTGGTGAAGTTACTTTTGCAGAAATTTTAGACTTTATGTCTTTGAATAAAATATTATGTTACCTTCGCATGGTTCCAAATGGTGTACAGCATATGAGTCAGGCGATTCCAGGACTTGTAGAAACTTCTCTTAACCTTGGAATTATGGAATTAAAAGAAGACGTATTTGTAACAGATACTTCGATTCGTAGCTCTGTTGGTTCACGTAAAGAAGATTTAAGAGATAAACTTGTAAACATTATTGAAATCTGTGGCGGTGAAGCAGATGTTGTAGGCGACTATCCAGCTTGGGAATACAAAGCAGACTCTAAACTTCGTGAAGAAATCGCTGCTGCATACAAAGCTGTTTACGGTAAAGAACCAGAATTTACAGCGATTCATGCTGGTTTAGAATGTGGTATTTTATCTGAGAAAATTGAGGGCTTAGATTGCGTATCCTTTGGACCTCAGAATTTCGATATTCATACACCACAGGAAAGACTGAATATTGAATCAACCGAACGTGTTTGGAATTTCTTAGTAGAATATTTGAAACAGGCAAAATAAATTTAAATTCTATGTAGTGAATCAGTCATAAATCCGGTGTATTAAGATGAAAGGCCTTAATACATAAGAAAGGAGCATGATGATATGGATGATAAGAAAATAATAGGACTTTATTTAGACCGGTCAGAACAAGCCATATCTGAAACTGCAAAAAAGTACGGTAGATACTGTCACTACATAGCATTTCATATTCTTCATAACCAGGAAGATTCCGAAGAATGTGTCAACGATACTTATTTTCGAGCCTGGAATGCGATACCACCGAGTCAACCGAAACGACTACAGACGTTTCTTGGTAAGATTACGCGCAATTTATCACTGAATAAATGGGAAAAACAAACTGCCCAAAAGAGAGGCTCTGGTCAAATGGAGCATGCACTCGAGGAATTGGCAGAGTGTATTCCGTCCGAAAATAACGTAGATAAGGTTATCGAAGATAAATTGATTGTACAAATCATAAATGATTTTCTGGATCATTTATCAACCGAAAAACGTAAGATTTTTGTTCGGAGATATTTTTATTTCAGTTCTATTAAAGAAATTGCAAAAGATTATGGATTATCCGAAAGTAATGTGACAGTAACACTTTTCCGTACCAGACAAATGTTAAAAGAGGTATTGGAGAAAGAAGGTGTTATATTATGAAAAACAAGCATTTATTGAATCTTATTGGAGAAATTGATGATAGACACATTGAGGAAGCTGCACCTGTAGCAAAGAAAAAGCATAGTTCTCTATGGGTGAAGGGAATTGTGGCTGCATGTATTTGTATCTTGGTAGGTCATACATATAGTTACTTGAATCCTACGAGCCTTGATTCGATTTTGAATAATAATTTTACTAGAGTAGATATGGGATATGCTACAACACATGTAACAACATCTACCATGCAAGAGGATTATAAGGCTGAGTATGGACGAGTAAGTGCTGCAGGATATAGGCTGAAGTCTCTTGTAGGTGAAGAATATACCCATAACGATTCTGTGAAATGGTATCGTGTAAAAGGATATGAAAACATTAAATATCTGATACAAGAAGATGCATACGGAGATTTTTCTCTTTGGTGTTTTGAGTCTTTTGTTGTATCGGAAGGGGAAACCTATACCTATGGAGACATTCTTCGTATCATTTACAATGTGGATAGTGCAGAAGACATCGTAAGTATTACAACCAGCCCATTCAAGGCGAATAATTCAGATGAAGGAAAAGCAATGCAGGCTGAGGTTGGAACACATACCTATACAGACAGAGAAGATATTTTAGCTTTTTATAATATTGTAAAAAAGGTAATTTGTTATGGAGCGGATGCTGAAAATCCTGCTGATAATACACGATTTACCTATAGCTTTTCCGTTCAAGATGGTCATAAACTGGTTGCTAAGGATGGCATTTATGGAACACGTTGTATATCGATTGAGTTTACAGATGGAACTGTTCTTGATAGTTGGAAATATTCTGCGTTAAGTGGAAGCTTCTTTGAATATGGAAGTATTTTTACAGAACCATTGGATGAAGAAGATGTATATATATTAAATGATATTTTTGGTATTAAATAGAGGAATAATATGCTACGAATTGACAAGTACCTTGCAGATTGCGGTTTGGGTACACGAAGCGAAGTGAAAAAGTATATAAAGAGTAAGCAAATCACGGTAAATGGAGAAGTAGTAGCCAAACCAGAACTGAAAATTGACGAAAATGCCGACGAAGTTTGTTTTAAAGGTCACCCGATTACATACGAAAAATATGTATATTACTTACTACATAAACCAGCTGGTTGTGTGACTGCAAAACAGGATAACGTCCATAAGACGGTTATGGAATACTTTTCAGAAGATGTCCTCGCGAAAGATATTGCACCAGTTGGCAGATTAGATTTGGATACGGAAGGTTTGCTACTATTTACGAATGATGGTCCTTTGACACATCATTTGCTTAGCCCAACACATCATATTCCAAAGACGTATTATGCTGTTTTGGATAAGGAAGTGCCTACATCGGCCGTTGAACAGTTCAAAGAAGGTGTGGATATTGGAGACGATAAGCCAACACTTCCAGCGGAATTGGTTATCTTACCAATAGAAACAGACGAAGACGGAAATGTTTTTTACTCCGCAGAACTTACCATTCACGAAGGACGTTTTCATCAGGTAAAGCGTATGTTTGAAGCGGTCGGTTGTACAGTAACATATTTAAAACGCCTTTCCATGGGTGCATTAACCCTTGGAGATTTACCAAAAGGTGAGTATCGAAAGCTTACCGAAGAGGAAGTGGCAACACTTCAAAAATAGTATTTAGGAGATTTTATGCGTTACGAAGGTTATTTACCAATTTCAAAAGAAGATATGATAGAGCGTGGGATAGAGCAGTTTGACTTCGTCTATGTGATAGGGGATGCCTATGTGGATCATCCTTCTTTTGGTCCTGCCATTATTTCTCGTATCTTGGAGTCTAGAGGATTTTCTGTGGGAATTATTTCCCAGCCGGATTGGAAGGATGATGCGTCTATTTCCATTATGGGTGAACCACGGCTTGGATTCCTGGTATCTGGTGGAAATATGGATTCTATGGTAAATCATTATTCTGTTTCTAAGAAACGTAGAGAGATGGATTCCTTTACTCCAGGTGGCGTAATGGGAAAAAGACCAGACTATGCCACTGTGGTATATTGTAACTTGATTCGTCGTACCTATAAGAAAACTCCGATTATTATCGGTGGCATTGAAGCCAGCCTTAGAAGACTCGCTCATTATGACTATTGGTCCAATAAATTAAAACGTTCCATTTTGCTGGATTCAGGTGCTGATTTGATTTCTTATGGTATGGGTGAACGAAGTATCGTAGAAATCGCAGAGGCATTGGAATCGGGAATCGATGTAAAGGATATAACATTTATCGATGGAACGGTTTATAAAACAAAAGACAAAGACAGTATTTATGATGCGATTTGGCTTCCGCAGTGGGATGAAATTAAGGAAAATAAACGTACCTTTGCAGAAAGCTTTTATACCCAGTATTGTAATACAGACCCATTCTCTGGAAAGCGTCTGGTAGAAGGATATGGTACGAATTTTGTAGTACAGAATCCTCCACAAAAACCATTGTCACAGGAAGAAATGGATGCGGTTTATGCATTACCATATATGAGAAATTATCATCCAAGCTATGAAGAAGAGGGTGGTGTTCCTGCAATTCGAGAGATTAAATTCTCGCTTGTGAGCAATCGTGGTTGTTTCGGTGGATGTAGCTTTTGTGCACTTACATTTCATCAGGGACGTATCATTCAGACAAGAAGTCATGAATCTATTATTGAAGAAGCCAAGATTATTACTCAGGATCCTGAGTTTAAAGGATATATCCATGATGTTGGTGGGCCAACAGCAAACTTCCGTGCACCGGCATGTCAGAAACAGCTGACCAAGGGAGCTTGTCCAAACAAGCAATGTTTATTCCCAACACCATGTAAGAATCTTGAAGTAGACCATAAGGATTATATTGAACTCCTTCGAAAATTACGTGAACTACCTAAGGTTAAAAAGGTATTTATTCGTTCTGGTATTCGTTTTGATTATCTGATGGCGGATAAAGATAAGACATTTTTACGTGAGCTTTGTGAACATCATGTCAGTGGACAGCTTAAGGTTGCACCAGAACACATTTCCAACGCAGTATTGAAACGTCTTGGAAAGCCAGCAGTAGAGGTTTACAACAAGTTTGTGCAGGCTTACAAAGACATGAATAAGAAGATTGGGAAAGAACAGTATTTAGTTCCATATCTGATGTCTTCGCATCCAGGTTCTACTTTGAAGGAAGCCATTGAATTGGCAGAATACCTGCGTGATTTAGGCTATATGCCAGAGCAGGTGCAGGATTTCTATCCAACACCATCTACGATTTCGACCTGTATGTACTACACAGGCTTAGATCCAAGAACCATGGAAGAGGTATATGTATCAACAAATCCACACGAAAAGGCTATGCAACGTGCATTGATTCAGTATCGTAACCCAAAGAACTACGATTTGGTTTATGAAGCATTGACAAAGGCTGGCAGACAGGATTTAATCGGATTTGACAAGAACTGCCTGATTAAACCTAGAAAGTTTGGTGGAGAAAAGGCACAGAGCTGGAGTAAGACTGGAAGCGGAAAGTCTGGCACTGGAAAACTAAGTGGGACGAAAGCTGCTTCTGGAAAAGGTAACTCCACTGATAAAAAAGGAAAGAAAAAGACGATTCGAAACGTCCATAATAAGAAAAAGAAATAAATTATGAAAGAATTTATCATTCAAAAAAACGAGGAAAATCAAAGATTTGACAAGTATTTAAAGAAACTGCTGCCAAATGCGTCCACCAGCTTTCTTTACAAGATGATGCGAAAAAAAAATATCGTCATCAATAAAAAGAAAGTAGAAGGTAATGAAAAGCTAGTGGCAGGCGATGTAATTAGCATCTTTTTAAGCGACGAAACCTTTGATAAATTCCACGTGAACTTAGAAGATTTAAAAAAAGAATATGATAGCTTAAAGTCACTTAATCTTAAAGGACTTAAAGTAGTTTATGAAGATGCTGAAATGATTGTGGCAGACAAGCCTTACAATATGCTTTCACAAAAGGCGATCGAGAAGGATTTATCTGCAAATGAGTATCTTTTAGGCTATATGATAAATAAAGGGGAATTATCCTTTGAAGAATTCCAGACCTTTAAACCATCTGTAGTAAATCGTTTGGATAGAAACACCACAGGATTACTTTTGTTTGGAAAGACCTTGCATGCTTTGCAAGAGCTTGGCGAAGGAATCAGAGAGCGTTCCATTGAAAAATATTATCGTGCCGTCGTGGCTGGTGAATTAAAGGACGAACTTGAATTAAAAGGATATCTGCTCAAAGATGAAAAGACAAACAAGGTTTCTTACCATAAAGAGCAGGTGGAAGGTTCCGATTACATTGAAACAGGCGTAAAACCAGTCCATTATAACAATGGCTTAACCTTAGTTGAGATTCATCTTATTACAGGGAAAACCCATCAGATACGATTGCATTTGTCTACCATTGGACATCCAATCTTAGGAGATATGAAATACGGAGATGAAAAAATCAACAAGAAGTACTATGATAGTCATAAGGTTAACCACCAGTTGCTTCATGCATATCGTTTGGAATTTCCGGATGGAAAAGTAGTTGTAGCGGAACCCGCAGCTGTATTTGATAAATTGATGAAATAAGAGTGTAACGGAGAAATAAAATGCCAACCTGGAATTCAAGAGGGTTACGTGGTTCTACACTAGAAGACCTTGTAAACCGTACAAATGAAAAATATTTACAAAACAATCTGGCGTTGATTCAGAAGGTTCCTACACCGATTACGCCGATTAATATCGATAAAGCCACCAGACACATTACATTGGCGTATTTCGACCAGAAAAGTACCGTAGACTACATCGGTGTAGTACAGGGGGTTCCTGTGTGTTTTGATGCAAAGGAATGCCATACAGATACCTTTCCACTGGCGAATATTCACGAGCATCAGGTTGAGTTTATGAGAAACTTCGAAAAACAGGATGGTGTGGCATTTATCTTGATTTCATTTACGCATCGAAATGAATTCTACTATATGCGATTTGAAGAATTGCTTAAGTTTTGGAATCGTAAACTAGAAGGTGGAAGAAAGAGTTTTCGATATGATGAGCTGGATGAACGATTTTTCTTAAAAGAAACACCAGGTGTGTTTATTCCATATTTGGAAAGCTTACAAAAAGACTTAGAATTACGCGAATAACAGCTATTCCTCAACGAATAATACATATAACAAAAAGGCATGGGTACTCACGTTGACATGAGTACCCTATTATTTTATAATAATTTGTAATTATAATAGTGAGCCACTATACCAAAGTGAGGGTTATATGAAGAACAAGTTATTACATACACCAGACGGTGTTCGCGACCTCTATAATGAAGAATATAAGAAAAAATTGGATATACAAAATAAGCTCCATCAGGTATTCGCAGAATATGGTTGTTTGGACATTCAGACACCTACCTTTGAATACTTTGATGTGTTTAGCAACCAGATTGGAACCACACCTTCCAAGGATTTGTTCAAGTTTTTTGATACAGAAGGAAACACCGTGGTTTTAAGACCTGACTTTACACCATCCATCGCACGATGTGTGGCGAAGTATTTTGAGCCAGAAGAAGAGCCTGTAAAGCTTTGTTATATGGGCAATACTTTTACAAATGCGTCTAGTTATCAGGGAAGACTTAAGGAAACTACACAGTGTGGTGTGGAATTCATCGGTGATGGGTCAGCTTCCGCAGATGCACAGATGCTTGCGATGGTAGTAGATTCCATCAAAGCGATTGGAATTGAAGATTTTCAGATTTCGGTTGGTCATGCAGGATTTTTTGATGCATTACTCGATGCAGCGAATATGCGTAGAAAACAGGCGAAGAACCTCAGAAGTCTTTTAGATAATAAGAATTTTCTTGGAGTTGAGGATTTTGTAGAAGGATTAGAAATTGATGACGCTTTAAAGAATTTGTTTTTGCTTTTAGCAGACTTTGATATCACAGACGAAGATTTAGCAAATGCGAAAGCATGGTCAAGAGAATATCCAAAGGTTGCGAAAGCCATTGCTTCTTTAGAAGAACTAAATGCGAATTTGAAAGAAAAAGGCATTGAGAAATATGTATCTTTCGAGCTTGGTATGATTAGTAATTATGAATACTATACGGGTATCATTTTCGCAGGTTATACTTATGGCTTGGGTGAGCCTATTGTTAAAGGTGGTCGTTACGACACCTTGCTTAGCAACTTTGATAAGGATGCACCGGCAATTGGCTTTGCCTTTGTGGTAGACCAGTTATTATCTGCTTTGAACAAAATTGCTTCCAAAACCAAAGAAAGTGAAGATCATTACTTAACCTTTGCACTTGGTAAAGGTCGTTTGGCAAAGAAGACTTTACAGTTGTTTGAAAAGATTGGCATTACCTGCGAAGAAATTTTCGATCCAAACACAAGAAGACTTATTTTTGTAAATGAAGAATTAAAGCTTCGTTTCTTCTTGTCCAAAGGACCTGATGTACCTACATATGTAGAACATGGTGCGGCGGATATTGGCATCGTTGGTAAAGATACCATTTTAGAAGAAGGTAGAAATATATACGAAGTTTTAGATTTAGGCTTTGGAAATTGTAGAATGTGTATTTGTGGACCAGAATCAGCAAAAGAGCTATTAAAGCATCAGGAGCAGATTCGAGTAGCAACCAAATATCCACAGATTGCAAAGGATTATTTCTATAACGAAAAACATCAGACCGTTGAGATTATCAAATTAAATGGTTCTATCGAACTTGCACCTATCGTGGGGCTTTCCGACGTGATTTGCGATATCGTAGAAACGGGGACAACACTGCGAGAAAATGGGTTGGATGTTTTAGAAGAAGTTTGTCCATTATCTGCTCGAATGGTGGTTAATGAAGTAAGTATGAAGATGGAAAATGAGCGAATTACAAAGCTGATTCGTGATTTGAAAGAGGTATTATAAATGAGAATTTTAGCATTAAATAAAGACACCAAAAACGATTTATTAGAAAGCTTACTGAAGCGCAGCCCAAATCACTATGGTGAATTTGAAGGCAGGGTAAATGAAATCGTAAATAATGTAAGAGAACGCAAAGATGCAGCACTTTTTGAGTATACGGAAAAGTTTGATGGCGCAAAGATTGATGCAGATTCCATTCTTGTTACAGAAGAAGAAATTGCAGAGGCGTATGCTCAGGTAGATGCAAAGCTTTTGGAGATTATTCGTAAATCGAAAGCCAATATCGAAAAATACCATGCAAAACAGCTCCAGAACTCTTGGTTTACCACAGAAGAAGGCATTATCTTAGGACAGAAGGTGACACCACTAGATGTAGCTGGTGTGTATGTACCAGGTGGAAAAGCAGTATATCCATCATCTGTACTTATGAATGTTATGCCTGCAAAGGTAGCAGGTGTTCGTAAGATTATCATGACAACACCGCCTGGAAAAGATGGGAAAGTATATGCCACCACACTTGTAGCAGCCAAAGAAGCTGGTGTAGATGAAATCTATAAAGTAGGCGGCGCTCAGGCAGTTGCAGCCATGGCTTTTGGAACAGAAAGCATCCCTAAGGTAGACAAAATCGTTGGTCCTGGAAACATTTATGTAGCTTTGGCAAAAAAGGCGGTATTTGGCTATGTAAGTATTGATTCTATAGCTGGCCCAAGCGAAATCCTCGTATTAGCGGACGAAACAGCCAATCCTAAGTTTGTAGCAGCGGATTTACTTTCGCAGGCAGAACATGATGAACTTGCATCCGCAATTCTGATTACAACCAGCAAGGAATTAGCAGAACAGGTTTCCGTAGAAGTAGATAAATTCGTGGCGGTATTATCCAGAAAAGAGATTATTCAGAAATCATTAGACAATTATGGATATATCTTAGTGGCTGAAAATATGGAAGATGCCATCGATGCCACCAACGAAATCGCTTCTGAACACTTAGAAGTAGTAACCAAGAATCCATTCGAGGTTATGACGAAGATTCGTAACGCAGGTGCCATTTTCCTTGGAGAATATTCATCTGAGCCGCTCGGTGACTATTTTGCTGGGCCAAACCACGTATTACCTACCAATGGAACAGCGAAATTCTTCTCGCCACTTAGCGTAGATGATTTCATAAAGAAATCCAGCATTATCAACTATTCGAAAGAAGCCTTACAGGCGGTTTACAAGGATATTGTAGATTTTGCAGAAGCAGAGCAGTTGACAGCTCACGCAAATTCCATTCGCGTGCGTTTTGAAGATTAATTAATAGAAATGTAATTTGTCTTTTTATATAAAAGGGATTATAATGGACAAATGGAGGATTCTCATATGTCAGATAGAATTGCAAATGTAGAAAGAAAAACAAGAGAAACTGATATTGAATTAACCTTTGCAGTAGATGGTGCTGGAAAAGCATGCATTGAGACAGGTGTAGGTTTCTTTGATCATATGTTAGAAGGCTTTGCAAAACATGGCTTCTTTGATTTGAAGCTGAAATGCGACGGTGACTTAGAGGTGGATACACATCACACAGTGGAAGACTGCGGTATCGTATTAGGTCAGGCCATTAAGGAAGCGATTGGTGATAAAAAAGGTATCAAACGCTATGGCAATTTTGTGTTACCAATGGACGAAAGCCTTGTGCTGTGTGCGGTGGATTTGTGTGGAAGACCATACTTTTCATGGGATGCAAGCTTTACTGTGCCTCAAATCGGTGATTTGGAAACAGAAATGATTAAAGAGTTTTTCTATGCAGTTTCCTATTCTGCAGGCATGAATTTACATATCAAGGTGCTGACACCAGGCAATAATCATCATATGGCAGAAGCAATGTTTAAAGCATTTGCAAAAGCATTGGATGAAGCTACTATGGTAGATCCTCGAATTACGGACATTTTGTCAACGAAAGGAAGTTTGTAATGGAAACAAAAAATATAGTTGCCACTTTGTATTTGAAAAATGGCAAGGCTGTAAAGTCTACCAAAGATTTTACAGAAATAGAAGACGTGTATCAGTTATGTCAGATGTACAATGACAGTGGTATCGATAAAATCGTGATTTTAGATTTGTCGACCAGCGATGATGAACACGAAAAGAATATTAATACGATTAAGAATATCAATAGAAATCTCGAAATTAAGGTTTGTGCAGGTGGAAATATCAACCGCATTGAAGATATCAAAAAGCTTTTGTATGCCGGATGTATGCAGGTAATGCTGAATGCAGCGAAACCAAGTAGTATTGGTCTTGCAGAAGAAGCAAGCCAGCGTTTTGGAAAGGATAGAATCGTTCTTTCTGTACATAATGTAGACTTTATCTACAAACACAAATCACATATTGAAGAGACCTTCCATGAATTATATATTTTGGACACCAAGATTCTGGATGCGATTGATAACTTATCGGAAATTCCATATGTAGTAAAAACCGAATCTTGTGAATACAGTGATATTTTATTCCTTTTGAGTAGAAAGAACATTCGTGGTATTACGGGACCACTCTTAAATGATCCAAAAACCGATATCATGAAACTTAAAACAGAACTTTCTGCAGATGGCATTATCATGGATAACTTTGCACCAGATTTAAAATGGTCGGATTTCAAGGTGAATTCCGAAGGATTGGTTCCAGTTATTGTGCAGGATTATCGTACGGACGAAGTACTGATGCTTGCATATATGAATGAGGAGGCATTTTATAACACCATCAATGTGGGCAAAATGACTTACTTTAGTAGAAGTCGTCAGGAGCTTTGGGTAAAAGGCGAGACATCTGGACATTACCAGTATGTAAAGGCTCTTACAGCAGATTGTGATTATGATACCATTTTAGCAAAGGTATCACAGGTAGGTGTGGCTTGCCATACAGGTAATCCAACTTGTTTCTTTAACAACATTGTAAAAAAGGACTATATAGAAAAGAATCCTTTGAAGGTACTTGAAAGTGTTTATGATGTCATCAAAGATCGTAAAGAAAATCCAAAGGATGGTTCTTATACAAACTACTTATTCGATAAAGGTATCGATAAAATCTTAAAGAAACTTGGTGAAGAAAGTACAGAAATCGTAATTGCAGCGAAAAACCCAGACCCAGAAGAAATCAAATATGAGATTTCCGACTTCCTTTATCACTGTATGGTATTGATGGTAGAAAAGGGCGTTACTTGGGAAGAGATTACACAGGAGCTTTCACAGAGATAATATGACAAAAGCAGTTATATTTGATTTAGACGGTTTACTATTTGATAGTGAAATCACATCCTTCAAAATCTATAAAGAAATTGGGGACAGATTTGGATTTGAATTTACCTTAGATGATTTTACTAAAAATTTTAGTGGACAGCCTCTTATGCGAAATGTCCCTTATGCCATCGAAAAGTATCACATACCATGGTCGTTGGAAGAAGCTTTAAAAGAAATCGATATCATTGAAACCCGATTGCTTTCAGAAGGTATCGAGCTGAAACCTGGTGCAAAGGAATTGTTAGAGTATTTAAAACAAAATAATTATAAAACAATTGTAGCATCCTCAAGCGTTAGAGACAGAGCAATCAATCTTTTGACACAGCATGGAATTGTTGATTTATTTGATGAGTTTGTATTTGGTCCAGAAGTAAAACGAGGAAAACCAAATCCTGACATTTTCTTAAAAGCGGCTGAAAAATTGGGTGAAACACCAGAAAACTGTTTAGTTTTGGAGGATAGTGAAGCCGGCATTCAGGCTGCATATTCTGCAAATATACCAGTGATTTGCATTCCCGATTTGAAACGACCAAGTGAAGAGTTTGAAAACAAAACGGTTGCAGTATTGAAATCGTTGGATGAAGTAAGAATCTATTTAAACAAAAACTAATATTAAGAAGGTGTATTAAGATGAAAGGCCTTAATACACCAGGAAAAACCACAGTTTCAATTTACTGTGGTTTTTTTCTTTATTATCCTTTATAATAAATTATGTATGTTTATCTGAAACAAATTTTTAGAAACAGGAGATACAGTTTTGAAGAAATTAGCATTAAGTGATGAAATCTTGATGAAAATTGAAAAACCAGCAAGATACATCGGTAATGAATTAAATAGCATTGTAAAAGACAAAGATGCAGTAGATGTTCGTATAGCTATGTGTTTCCCTGATGTGTATGAAATCGGTATGTCACATCTTGGAATCCAGATTCTTTACGATATGTTCAATCGTCGTGAAGATACCTGGTGTGAACGCGTGTATTCCCCATGGCCAGATTTGCATAAAATCATGAAAGAAGAGAATATTCCGCTCTTCGGTCTGGAATCTCAGGAACCAGTTAAAGATTTGGACTTTTTAGGTATCACAATCCAGTATGAAATGTGTTACACCAACATTTTACAGGTACTTGATTTGGCACAAATTCCATTGTTGGCAAAGGATAGAACTGAAGAACACCCTATCGTAATGGGCGGTGGTCCATGCACTTATAATCCAGAACCAATCGCAGATTTCTTTGATTTCTTCTATATTGGTGAAGGTGAAACTCAGTATGATGCTATCATCGATTTATACAAGGAAATGAAGAAAAATGGTGCATCACGTGCAGATATTCTGCATGCGATTGCAAAGATTGAAGGTATGTATGTACCAGCTTTGTACGAAGTGACCTATAAAGAAGATGGCACTATCGACCAGTTTAATCCTAAATATGACGATATTCCTGCAACGATCAAGAGACAGGTACAGGTAAATTTGGATGAAGCGATTTATCCAGAGAAGCCAGTTGTACCATTTATTAAAGCGACTCAGGATCGTGTGGTATTGGAAATTCAGCGTGGTTGTATTCGTGGCTGTCGTTTCTGTCAGGCAGGTATGATTTATCGTCCTAATCGCGAAAAAGACGTAGAGGTGTTAAAAGAATATGCCCGCAAAATGTTAAAAGCTACTGGACATGAGGAGATTTCTCTTAGCTCCCTTAGCTCATCGGATTATAAGCAGTTGGAAGAACTGCTGGATTTCTTATTGGAAGAATGTAAGAAACAGCATGTAAATATCTCTTTGCCATCTCTTCGTATTGATGCATTTTCTTTAGATATCATGAGCAAAGTGCAGGATGTAAAGAAGAGTAGTATTACCTTTGCACCAGAGGCTGGTTCCCAGCGTATGCGTAATGTAATCAACAAAGGTCTGACCGTAGAGGATATTTTAGGCGGTTCTAAGGAAGCCTTCCTTGGCGGATGGAATAAGGTAAAGCTTTACTTTATGCTGGGTCTTCCTACAGAAACCGAAGAAGATATGCGTGCGATTCCAGAGTTGGCAAATCAGATTGCGGCTTTATATTATGAAACTATTCCAAAGGAAGAAAGAACAGGAAAGTGTCAGATTACCATGAGTACTTCGTTCTTTGTACCAAAGCCATTTACCCCATTCCAGTGGGCAAAAATGGAAGATCCAGGCGAATACTTACGTCGTGCCCACATTGTAAATGAAACCATGAAAGCACAGCTAAACCATAAGAGCCTTCGTTATAATTGGCATGAAGCAGATGTAACTGTATTGGAAGGCATTTTAGCTCGTGGTGATAGAAAGCTTTCTAGTGCCATTTTACATGTATATAAAAATGGTGGTATTTATGATGCATGGAGCGAATTTTTCCAGTATCAAAGATGGCTCGATGCCTTTAAAGCATGTGATATTGATATGGATTTTTACAACAAGCGTGAACGCTATGAAACAGAAGTATTCCCTTGGGATTTCATCGATATCGGTGTAACCAAAGAATTTATGCTTCGTGAATGGAAAACAGCCCTTGGCGAAACGGTAACACCAAACTGTCGTCAGCGTTGTTCAGGCTGTGGGGCAAAATCATTTGGAGGAGGTGTCTGCTATGAAAATTAGAATCAAATTCCGCAAATGGGGCAGTATGAAATTCATCGGACATCTTGATATGATGCGTTATTTCCAGAAGGTAATGCGTCGTGCAGACGTGGATATTCGTTATTCCGAAGGCTTTTCGCCACATCAGATTATGTCCTTTGCAGCACCGCTGGGTGTAGGTATTACCAGTGATGGTGAGTATTTCGATATCGAGGTACACAGTACAAAATCATCCGATGAGATGATAAAAGATTTAAATGCAACTATGGTTGATGGCGTAGAAATCACAGGTTATGTGGCTTTACCGGACAATGCAAAGCCAGCCATGTCTATCGTTGCAGCTGCAGACTATGTGCTTTCTTACAAAGAAGGTTACGAATGCCCATTTACGTTAGAAGAATGGAAATCTAAAGTCGAAGAATTATTTACTTCACAGAAATCATTTAACATTATCAAAAAAACAAAGAAAAGCGAAAGAGAAGTGGATTTAAAACCACTCGTTTATGCGTTTGATGTCATTGAACAGGATAGCAAACCAGCATTTTATATCAATGTTTCTACTGGTAGTGTAGATAATATCAAACCAGAATTATTGCTTACCTCTATCTATGAGAAACTTGGCTTGGAATATAATGAATCTGCGATTGCAATTCATCGTAAGGATGTATATGCGGTGGATGAGAAATCTGGAAAGAGAGTATCCTTATTGGATTTAGGAGAAGAGATTGTATGAAAGAATATAAATTAGTAACTTTAAATGAAGAAATGCGTCTTAGCCTTGCAAAAGATATTCAAGACGCAGAAGAAACACTTAATGAATATATTCAAAATGGTTGGGAACTTCAGCAAATTACACCATATCACAGTGGGTATTTAGTTGCAGTAATGTATAAAGAAGTATGAATCGTCTAGCAATCACGCGAGTTGCGTTAAATGAAAAAGTAAATAAAAAGCATCTTGCCTACATTATGCTGGACGAAAAACGTGATTTCGTGGACTTTCAGGTATTCAATGATGAAGAATCATTGTTGAATAGCATTTTTGTGGCAAGAGTAGATAATATCGTACCAAACATAAAAGGTGCGTTTGTCCGCATTTCTCCAAAGCAGGTATGTTATTTACCGCTAGAAGATATCAAATCACCTTTATACGTTAAGAAACAGTCAGAATTAAAAGACTTATCTATCGGTGATGAAATTGTCGTGCAGGTTGTGAAGGATGCAGTGAAGACAAAAGATCCTGTCGTGTCGACCAAACTTACTTTGGCAGGGAAATACTGTGTTTTGACAACAGAAAACACCTCACTTGGCGTATCAAAGAGAATCAAAGACAGTGATTATCTCCAAATGAGCCAGCTCCTCAGTACCAATGTCTGTGAGCGGTCCAAAGAATATGGATTTGGCATGATTATTCGTACCAACGCACTGGAAGCAACAGAAGAAGAGTTGTTAAAGGACATAGATGAAACCATAGTGCGTTTCATTGAGTTAAAAACTAAATCTGTTCATCAAACAGCTTTTGCCATCTTAGAAAAGCCAGAAGCACCTTATGTGCAGAAACTGAAATCAGCTGATTTATCGGCATTAGATTGCATTTTCACAGATGAAGAAGATATCTTTACAGAGATAGCGAATAAATTGCCTTATTTAAAGGATAAAGGCCTTTTGAAACTATATCAGGATGATAAAGTTTCACTTGGAACACTGTATAATTTCCGTGGCTCTGTAGATAAATTGGTTGAGAAACGTGTATGGTTGAAATCGGGTGCAAATATCATTATCGAGCAGCTGGAGACCATGACAGTCATCGATATTAATTCAGGGAAGAATATTTCTAAGAATGAGAAAGCAATTCTCGAAATTAATAAAGAAGCGGCGGTTGAGATAGCAAGACAGTTGCGACTTCGCAATATTTCAGGGATGATTATTATCGACTTTATCAATATGAAATCAAAAATTCACATGGATGAGCTAGTTGCAGTTCTAAAAGAGCAGATAAAGAAAGATTCTGTGACTTGTACATTTATGGATGTCACAAAGCTTGGATTAGTAGAGTTGACAAGAAAAAAGACATATAAATCTTTGAAAGAAATGATGGAATAAAACGAAAGAGCGACCTTTGGGTCGCTCTTTTTTAATAGGTTCCAATTTTATGAAAGAAGCCTTTGTGGAACAGAAACAAGATTAACGCAATTAAAAGAAGAATATTGGCCAAAATAAAAATCAATGGCACCCATTTTTGTGTTGTCCATATATCATCCTCCTGAACATATCTTTATATTACTTGTATAGAAGCAAAAAAGCAACAAACCTTAGGTTGAGTTTGCATTTTATGTTGTAAAATATAGTTGTATAAGATAGAATATATATGTATTTTTATATAACAAATGAGGGAAAATTATGGAAGAAAACAGATTCAAATTTGCAGAGCGTGCAGCACAGATTAAAAAAGTAAATACTTTTTTATGCATTAGTACATTGGTGGTTTATTTACTGAGTTACATAGTTGTAATTGTTTCCGTAATACAAGGAAATCGCACCGTGCTTTATGCGGCTGGAATGCTTGTTGTCATGTTAGTAACGATTATTACAGGTTTTGTTACATTAAAAAAAGATAGTGGCAATGAACGTCTTCGTTGGTATGTAATGATTGGTCTTTGCATTGTAATGGCGATGCTGGTTTATGCTTATAAGGATTATTACATGCGTTTCTTAGCGGCAATGCCTTTAATTCCAACTGTGCTTTGTTATGACACGAAATTTAGTAAAGTAACCACAATTATTGTTTCAGCAGAAAATATTATTATTACCTTATGTCGTCAGTTCTTCTGGCAAGGGTATGAGGACGATCAATTTACACAGAATATTGTGGCTGCTCTTGCGGTTACAGTTATGATGTGCTTGCTTTCTTATGTAACAGGTGTAGGCAAGAACTTTAATGGTGATTCTATGGCTAAGATTCAGTACGAATCAGAAAACCAGAAGAAAATGACAGATAATATCATTCGTATTGCAGAACGTGTTCGTACAGGCACAAATCAGGCAATGGATATCATGAATGAATTACAGGAGTCTTCGAAAACTGTAAACCAGGCAGTTGAAAATATAAGCAATGGTAGTGTTTCTACTGCAAATAGTATTCAAAATCAGAGTATGATGACGCAGAATATTCAGGAAAGTTTGGAGCAGGTTGTACAACGTGCAGAGGTAATGCTTCAAACTGCAAATGAACCAGAGGTGTTGAATAAAGATAGTTTGGAAAAAATCCAACGTTTACGTGATGAAGCTATCACTTTAATTGAAACGAATGATACCGTTGCAGAATCTATGAAGCATTTACAGCAGAATGTAGAAAGTGTAAAAGAAATTACGAATACCATTATGGATATTTCTTCACAGACTAACTTACTTTCTTTAAATGCTTCTATTGAAAGTGCGCGTGCAGGTGAAGCGGGACGTGGCTTTGCAGTAGTAGCGGATGAAATCCGTACACTTTCCGAAAGAACCAAACAAGAGACTGAAAATATTGCTCAGATTTTGGATGCTCTTGCAAAGAATACAGAAGAAACTGCAACTGCAGTAAAAAAATCATTGGAAATTGGTAATGTACAGGAAACTATGGTCATGGAAATTGCAGAGCAGTTCGAAAAACTCAACGCAAATATTAATGAACTTAGTAACAACGTTGGCGAAATCGGACATGGTTTAAATAGTTTATCCAAAGCAAATAATGAAATTGTAAGTGATATTACTACTTTATCTGCTACAACAGAAGAGGTTACAGCTTCTGCACAGCAGTCCACAGAGCTGACAGAAGAGAATTATCAGAGTGCTTTAGAAGCAAAAGAAATTCTTGATAATATACTGGAAGTTTCTCATGAAATGGATGTCTATATTTCTTAGAAAAAAGTTTTAAAAAGTTGTTGACTTCTAGAAGTTTACATGCTAATATTCTAGAGTATGCCGCACAGTGAGGTAGAAGTGTGCCCATTTGGACACCACCGTAACTGGCGAGTAATGATAAAATAGGAGGTGCCATATGTACGCAATTATA
>JAFUPI010000029.1 GCA_017481285.1 Agathobacter sp.
CTCTCCATGCCTGTTGCATCTGCATCCTCTCCTTTTCTTGTTTTCTATTTCTTTGTAATAAAAAAGACAGGATATTTCTATCCTGTCTCTAGTTTGTCCTATATTCATTTTCCAATGCATACGCATTTATAATTTAAAGCGGTACCCTACGCCCCAAATCGTTTCGATATACTGAGGTTTCGAAGTATCCATCTCTACCTTTTCACGAATCTTCTTGATATGTACTGTTACAGTAGCAATATCACCAATCGATTCCATATCCCAAATTTCACGGAAGAGTTCTTCTTTTGTGTAAACGTGGTTTGGATTTTCTGCAAGGAAGGTTAAAAGGTCAAATTCCTTGGTGGTAAACTGTTTTTCTTCTCCATTAATCCAAACACGTCTTGCAGTCTTGTCAATCTTAATGCCACGAATCTCAATAATATCATTTTCCACTGCATTGCTTCCGATAAGACGATTGTATCTTGCCATATGTGCTTTTACACGTGCGACCAGTTCACTTGGCGAAAATGGTTTTGTTACATAGTCATCTGCTCCAAGACCGAGACCTCTGATTTTATCAATATCATCTTTCTTTGCTGACACCATAAGAATCGGTGTGTTTTTCTTTTCACGAATCTGCTTACAGATTTCGAACCCGTCAATGCCTGGAAGCATAAGGTCTAAGATAAATAAATCAAAGTCCTCTGCCAATGCCCTTGCCAATCCTGTCATACCATCATTTTCAACTTCTACTTCAAAACCACTCAACTCTAAATAATCTTTCTCTAATTCTGCGATTGCTACTTCATCTTCTACAATTAAAATTTTACTCATTTGGTACCTCCTGATATTTACGAATTACAAAGTACATCACTGTACCTGTATCCTCTTTACTGGTTGCCCAGATTTTGCCACCATGGTCTTCCATAATTTTCTTAACAATGGATAATCCAATTCCACTACCGCCAGTCGCAGAATTTCGTGATACATCCCCACGATAAAAGCGGTCAAAGATATATGGCAAATCTTTCTGCGGAATTCCACGTCCATTGTCCTCAATTTCCACCTGAATGAAATCCCCTACATCCTTAATACGGACATTGATAAATCCATTGGACTTGTTCATATATTTTGCAGAATTTCCAATAATATTATTAATCACTCGACGAAGCTGTTCTGGATCTGCGATAATAACAACATCGCTATCTGTATAATTATAATAGGCCAGCCCAATGCCCCTCGTTTCCAAATCAATGCTGATTTCCTCAATACAATCTGCAAAATACTCTTCTACATTTATCTTTGCAAAATTGTATGGAATTTTATTCGTATCAATCTTAGAGTACAATGTCAATTCATTAATCAGTGTATCCATTTCATTCGCTTTGCTATAAATGGTACGCACATATTTATCAATTTTCTCTGGGGTATTTGCTACTCCATCTATAATCCCTTCTGCATATCCTTTTACAGCAGTGATTGGGGTTTTCAGGTCATGCGCGATATTACTAATCAAATCTCTGCTTTCTTGCTCTGTTACAATTTTTTCCTCCGCATTTTCCTTCAATCTGCGCCGCATTTCTTCGAAGGTAACACAAAGTTCATTCATCTCATCCTGCTCAGCACCCATTGTATCAATCGTAAAGTCCAGATTGCCTTCTTTGATATTATTTGCAGCCACCTGGAGTTTTCGAATCGGAGTGACCATACTTTGATAAATCCAAATCATCAACATTGCTGCGGTTAATAAAAGTACCAATAAAATAGTAAGTACGATTTCAAAGAACAGACCTTTTACGTCTGGCATCACTTCTATATTCTGTGCCACCATCTGCCACTGCACACGGAAGAATGCCGCAATAAACAGAAGCGACAGGAAAATTGGCATAAACATAATAATACAAAATGATATAATAAGCTTTGACTTTAGTTTCATATTTTTTCTCCATAATCAAAAACATGGTATAACCTTCTTTGATTATACCATGTTTCTTTCGTAAACTTATGAAATTTCTATTAATTATTATAAACTTTTAATGCTTCTACCTTGTCTGTCTTTTCCCATGGAAGGTCTAAGTCAGTTCTACCGAAGTGTCCATAAGCTGCTGTACCGCGGTAAATTGGTCTTCTTAAATCAAGCATTTTGATGATACCTGCTGGACGAAGGTCAAATTCCTTACGAACGATTTCTACTAATTTTTCGTTAGAAACCACACCTGTTCCAAAAGTATCTACCATGATAGAGGTTGGCTGAGCAACACCAATTGCGTAAGACAACTGAATTTCACATCTCTTAGCAAGTCCTGCTGCAACGATATTCTTCGCAACATAACGTGCTGCATAAGCTGCAGAACGGTCTACCTTTGTACAGTCCTTTCCTGAGAAAGCACCACCGCCGTGACGAGCCATTCCACCATAAGTATCAACGATAATCTTACGTCCTGTAAGACCTGCATCACCGTGTGGTCCACCGATTACGAAACGTCCTGTAGGATTGATAAAGAATTTCGTATTTTCATCGATTAATTCTGCTGGAAGAATTTCATCAAATACATATTTCTTGATATCTGCATGAATCTGTTCCTGTGTTACATCTTCATCATGCTGTGTAGAAAGTACAACTGCTTCCAAACGAACTGGAGTGCCATTTTCATCGTATTCTACAGAAACCTGTGATTTTCCATCTGGACGAAGATAAGTAAGGGTTCCATCCTTACGAACCTTTGTAAGCTGTAATGCAAGCTTGTGGGCCAAAGCAATTGGATATGGCATAAGTTCTGGTGTTTCATCACTTGCGTAACCAAACATCATACCCTGGTCACCTGCACCTGTATCCAATTCGTCCGTTAATTTACCTTCTTTTGCTTCTAAGGCTTTATCTACACCCATAGCAATATCTGCAGACTGCTGGTCAAGAGCAACCATAACTGCACATGTATTTCCATCAAATCCAGTCTTCGCATCATCATATCCAATTTCGTTTACTGTTTTACGAACGATGCCAGGTACGTCAAGCTGTGCTTTTGTTGTAATTTCCCCTGTTACCAATACAAATCCTGTACATGCTGCTGTTTCACAAGCAACACGGCTCATTGGGTCCTGTTCTAAACAAGCATCCAAGATAGCATCGGAAATGGCATCACACATTTTATCTGGATGACCTTCGGTTACGGATTCTGAAGTAAATAATAATTTTTCCATGTTGTTCTCCTTTTTCTGATAAATTCCTTTGTAAATTTGCAACAAAAAATCCGCTTACAGAATAAGCGGACTACTAATTTAAGATAAGTAAATCCTCTTATTGCTCGATTAACTCGCTCAGGTGGGCACCTTCCAATTGCTGGGGTTGCCGTGACTTCTTCGATCCTATGTATCTCCATCACTCTGAATAAGAGAAAAGTACAATATGAAATTTATTATCTTTCTAGTGGTAACATACCCTATATTTCCACATATGTCAAGTCTATTTTATTGACAATTTATTGTGTAAAATTTATACTTAACATATATGTGTATTTTGAGGAGAAGGCATGAACATAAAATTATCACCTAAAGAATTAAAACCAGGCATGCTCGCCCTGGAAGCAATTATGACACCAAGTGGGCAAATTCTGGCACCTGCCGGAACTGAACTCACCCGTCAAATCATTAACAGGATGAAACTTTACAATGTAGATTCGGCTACTGTAGACTCCAACGATCCAATCGTAAAACAGCTTTTAGAAGCAGCCTCACAAGCTCCAGTAGTTGCACCGATTCCAGTGGCTCCTGTTATGGTTCCTGTTGCACCAGTTCCAGTGGAACCTGTGAAGCCAGCACCAGTAAAAATAGAACCAAAGGAAGAAGAAAAGGTTGTTACATATAAAGAGGAAACCCAGTCTAATTCACGTCGAATGATGGTTTCCACAGAATTTAAAGGCTTTCAGGTTGACTATTTGTTATACATCGAACAAGTAAAAAATGTATTTTCAAACATTATGCATACACCTGGATATAGCATTAATACTACAGAACTTATCGAGAAGATGATGCCACTGTATGCATCACGTAATACCATTGTGGAATTGTTTGATATGCTTCATCAAATGCATTCTCTCAATGATACCGTTTATGCACATTGCGTGAATGTGGCTTTGATTTCTCGAATGATTGGCCGTTGGCTGCATTTAGAACCGCATGATTTGGACATCCTTACCTGTTGCGGTCTGCTTCACGATATCGGTAAACTCGCAATTCCAGACGAAGTATTGAACAAACCTGGCAAACTTACCGATGAAGAATTTGCTCTTATCAAATCACATCCAAAGACTGGATATGATTTGCTCCGCAATCAAGATATGGATACCCGCATCAAACAGGCTGCACTTATGCATCACGAACGATATGACGGCACCGGTTATCCAAACAAGCTTTCCAGCGAATTTCTTTCTGACTTTGCTATGATTGTTGCTATTGCGGATGTATATGACGCCATGACTGCAGCTCGTTCTTATCGCGAACCATTGTGTCCATTTCAGGTTATCGAAAAGTTTGAACAGGAAGGTTTCCAAAAATACCACACGAAATACATTTACGTATTCCTTCACAACATCGCTAGTACTTATCAAAGCAACCGCGTTATGTTAAATGATGGACGCGGATGTAAAATCGTTATGTTAAACCAGAATACACTTTCCAAACCAATCGTCCAGTTTGACAACGGCTCTTGTCTGGACTTATCATCACAAAGAGAGTTATATATTACTAAAATCTTATAGAACTTGTTACCCAAAAGGAGTTACAGAAGTAACTCCTTCTTTATTTTCGAAAATATAAGAAATGAGCCTTGTTATATGATAAATGCACACCTTTAGCGGCCGTCGTTACTTAGCGAATGGCGATGATAATCGTCATGAGGTTAGTAACGCAACGTGTCCGCTTAGAGCGAAAGCGTGTGTAAATTTAACATATAACAAGGCTCATTTCGTAATATTTATGATACCTTAAGAATAAATTTTTGTAACTCCTTCTCACTTGTAACAAGTTCAATATTTGCACCAAGTTCTCGAAGTTTTCCATCTAAATTTTCATATCCACGTAAAATATAGTGAATATCATCAATAACTGTTACGCCTTCCGCTGCAAGCCCTGCAATTACAAGAGCCGCTCCGGCACGTAAGTCTGGTGCATTTACTCTTGCACCTGTATATCTTGGAACTCCATTGATAATCGCAATGTTGCTTTCCACTTTAATATTGGCTCCCATTCTAGTAAGTTCATCCACATAACGGAAGCGATTTTCAAAAATACTTTCTGTTACCGTACTTGTTCCTTCTGCAATTCCCAAAAGAACTGCCATCTGAGGCTGCATATCCGTTGGGAAACCTGGATATGGAAGTGTCGTTACCTGTGTGCGACGTAGCTTGCCATTTGAAATGACACGAACTGCATCATCAAATTCCTCTACTTCACAACCTGCCTCTAATAACTTCGCAGTAGTTGCTTCTAAATGTTTTGGAATTACATTTGTTACCAGAACATCGCCACCCGCAGCTGCTGCAGCAAACATAAATGTTCCTGCCTCAATTTGATCTGGAATAATAGAATACTCGGTTTTATGGAGTTTCTGTACACCAACGATACGAATTACATCTGTACCAGCACCACGAATATTGGCACCCATGCTGTTTAAAAAGTTTGCAACGTCTACGACATGTGGTTCTTTTGCAGCATTTTCAATTACAGTCTTTCCTTCTGCCAATGCCGCAGCCATCATGATATTGATGGTTGCACCCACCGATACCTTGTCTAAGTAAATATGCGTACCAATCAGACGATATGCTTTTACTTTAAAAAGCCCATGCGAAATATCCACATCTGCTCCCATTGCACAAAAACCTTTTTTATGCAAATCGATTGGTCTGCTTCCGATATCACATCCACCTGGAAGAGCAACCGCTGTTTCTCTATATTTCCCAAGTAATGCCCCAATCAAATAATAGGATGCTCTGATTTTACGAATAAATTCATTGTCCACGGTCAAATCACGAATATAGGCACCATTGATTTTCACTTTATGTTCGTTTACACGTTCTACTTTCGCACCAATCTGTTCAATGGCCTGCAAAAGTACATTGATATCCCTAACGTTTGGCAAGTTGTCAATTGTAACGGTTTCATTCGCCATTGTTGCAGCCGCCAAAATAGGAAGGGCCGCATTCTTCGCTCCACCGATTTCCACTTCACCATATAAAGGATTTCCACCTTTAATTACGTACTGTTCCATCTTTCACCTCAACAAACTATCTCTTATATATTATTCTATAGTTGCTTAATTGTTATTCACATTCTGTAATTTGCTCACCAATAAATCTACGGTTTCTTCTACTCCAAGACCCTCTTCGGAAATACGAACATCTGCATACTTTTCGTAAAGTGGTGTTCTTTCCATAAAAAGGTCATGTAAGGTTTGTCCATCTTTTAGAACCACGCCTCTTCCCTTAATATCGGAGAGACGTTTTTCTAATATGGAAAATGGCACTTCTAAATATACCACTGTACCAATTTCCTTCAAATGCTCCATAGCTTCCTGTCCGTAAATAACACTTCCACCTGTCGCAATAATAGTCTTTGTACAATCTATGCTGGCATTTACACGGTTCTCAACCTGAATGAATCCCTCTGTTCCAACCTCTGCAATAATGTCTTTGAGAAGTTTTCCTTCCTGCTCCTGGATTAACAAATCAGCATCCAGAAACTGATAACCTAAAACCTTGGCGAGAATAACACCTACGGTGCTTTTCCCTACACCTGGCATGCCAATCAAAACAATATTGTTTTTACTCATATTACTTGCCTTCTGTCGAATCTACTTTTTCTGTGGAATCAGCCTTCTCTGTTGAGTCAACTTTTTCTGTATTCTTTTCAGATGGGTCTTTCTGTGTAAGGAGATTGTGGAAATCAATCTTATCCAATACAGATTCATTTACTTTCCAACCATCTTCCTTCTGCCATTCTGTTAACTTATCACTATAAAGTGTGTTTTCACGTTCTGCGATGATTGCTTCGCGATTTTCTTCTGTCGCTTCCTTATCTACATCTTCATCAATTCTTGCAATGTAAACAGCAGACGTTGTTTCAATAAGTGTAGATGTTTCGCCAACCTTTAAAGCATTTAATGCTTCAAGGAGAGTTTCATCCATTGTAGTATCTTTTTTATTGTAAGCAGTATCTACTGCTTCATATTTATTATCCGTTGCAGCCTTTTCCAAACCTACACTCTTGCTTTCGATTAAAATCTTACTTGCAGTTTCTTTGAGTGCTTTTACTTCATCTTCGGTATACTTTTCATAAGAACCGCTATCATTGTATTCACCTGCAATACCAATTTGTACCAATGTGATGCCACGCATATTTGCTTCTTCATCCGTTACATTGCGGTCTGTATCTACAATAATTGCATCATACATTTTCGCCTGAATAGTATAAAGTGTGAGCATCTCTGCAACGATTTCTTCTGTTGCACCTAATTCTTTAATGGCTTCTTCTGAGTTTGCTGCCATAAATGCCTGTGCTGCTTTTGTAATTGCAGCCTTTTCTTCCTCTGTAAGCTCTACTTTATAGTCTGACATGTGTGCTTTCAAAGTATATAAATCATGCATCACATCCATAATAGAAGCTTTCAAATCGTCTTCCATAGTAGTGCCATAGCCGTAAAGATCCTGTGACCAGAAATCTTTTCCAAAATAAGCTACATAGGTATCATCGATAGTTGCTTTCTGATACTTACAAACAAAATTTACAAGTCCAGCCGAAACTTCCTGTTCTCCTAAAGTAGCTGCTGCTTCGTTTGGATTTACGCCACATCCAACAAATGATGTTAAACACAGTGCTCCTGCTAAAACAAGAGCTGCTAATTTTTTCAATCTCATAATTCCTCCTAAATCAAGGCACAGTACGCCTTTTATCATCTTACTATTATAAATCCTTTTGCTATATCTAGCAAGGTTTTTCTTGTTTTTCCACGAGAACAGACATATTTTCCAGTAGATTCTTTAAAATCTCCACTACATCTTTCCCTTTCTCTTTTGAATTTCCATTTAAGGTATATACAAAATATGGATTTTTGGCATCCGCCACAAATTTCAAAAACGGAGTCATTGATTGTACTACCTGCGGAATCAAAACTGGGTTAATTTTCGCTTTTTCATACATCACCAATTTCAATTCATTGCTTTTTTGAGTGACTTCTTTCACATATAGACTATGTGCGAAAAATTTGAGCCTTGCAATCGTCAAAAGATTCTGCACAGATTTTGGAGGTTCTCCAAAACGGTCGATGAGTTCTTCTAACATTTCCTCCGCCTCATCCTCTGTTTCAATCCCTGCAATTCGCTTATAGATATCCAGCTTCTGAAGCTCATTAGATACATAGCTTGGTGGTATAAAAGCATTGGTATTGATATCAATAGAGGTTTCGAATTTTTCCTCGACCACTACACCTTTGGCTTCTTTTACCGCTTCATTCAGCATCTTGCAATATAAATCATAGCCAACCGCTTCCATATGTCCACTCTGCTCCGCACCAAGAAGGTTTCCTGCACCACGAATTTCCAAATCACGCATTGCAATCTTAAATCCGCTGCCCAATTCCGAATATTCCTTCATGGCCGCCAAACGTTTTTCAGCCACTTCCTTCAGCATCTTATTTCTACGATACATGAGGAAGGCATAGGCGGTTCTATTGGAACGTCCCACTCGACCACGCAGCTGATACAACTGGGACAATCCCATATTGTCGGCATCATGAATAATCATGGTATTTACATTGGAAATATCCAAACCCGTTTCGATAATCGTAGTAGAAACTAATACGTCAATTTCACCATTGATAAAACGATACATGATTTTTTCCAACTCGCGTTCTTTCATCTGTCCATGAGCAAAGGCTACATTTGCCTCTGGGACCAACGACTGAATCTTCGTGGTAATATCATCAATATCTTTTACCTTATTATAGACATAGAACACCTGACCATCTCTCGCCAACTCACGATTGATCGCCTCTCTTACCATTTCTTCGTTATATTCCATTACATAAGTCTGAATTGGAAGACGGTCCATTGGTGGCTCTTCCAATACACTCATATCACGGATTCCAATCAAACTCATATGGAGAGTTCGTGGAATCGGTGTGGCAGTCAACGTCAGCACATCCACATTGGTTTTCATCTGTTTGATTTTTTCCAACTCACGTTCTTTCATCTGTCCATGAGCAAAGGCAACATTCGCCTCTGGGACCAACGACTGAATCTTAGTGGTAATATCATCAATATCTTTTACCTTATTATAGACATAGAACACCTGACCATCTCTCGCCAACTCACGATTGATCGCCTCTCTTACCATTTCTTCGTTATATTCCATTAC
>JAFUPI010000030.1 GCA_017481285.1 Agathobacter sp.
TTCATTACCTTGGCATTTTCCTTGGCAATGGCACGGATTTCTTTTCCTGAGAGATAATTCCCGCCTGATTTCTTTTTCTTAAATATACTCATCGCTTATCTCCTTGCTTTTGGATCAAGGGCATCACGCAGACCATCACCTACGAAGTTGAAGCCGAGTACCGCAATAACGATACATACACCGGCTGGAACCCATACGTTTAAGTGGTTCTGCAAAATGTCTTGGTTGGTAGAAATGATATTAATCATTGTTCCCCATGCAGCATATGGTGCTTTAACACCGAGATTCAAGTAAGACAATGTTGCCTCATAAAGAATCATACTACCAAGGCTCAAACTCATCTGCACGATTAACTGTGGCATAACGTTTGGAACCAAGTGTTTAAAAATCTTTCTTCCTGTTGAGTAACCCATCGCTTCTGCTGCTACCATGTATTCCTGCTCACGAAGAGAAAGAATCTGTCCACGTACAAGACGTGCGGTACCAGGCCAAGAAATAAATGTTAAATAGGTCATCAACAAGTAAATTCGATATTTCGCATCGATATCAGAAGCATCCAGAATCGTACTGATAATCAGTAAGATTGGAATACCTGGCAGACACATAAGCACGTCACAGAGACGCATGATTACGTTATCAATCCAGCCTCCGAAGAAACCTGCGATACCACCAAGGAATACTCCGAGAAGAGTAATCAAAAATACCGCCAGGAAACTTACGGTAAGGGAAATTCTTCCGCCATACATAAGTCTTACGAAAATATCATAACCTTCATTGTCCGTTCCTAAGATATGTTCTTCGGAAGGTGGAGCAAGGAAGTTATCTTTTAATTCCTTTTCCGTGGTCTGACGAAGTGTGTATTTCACACCGTTTACTTCATAAGTGGTTTCTGCGATTGCATACTCTGTCTTACCACTTTCATCTAATTCGATTTCTCCCCACTGGTCATAAATTTCTGGACCAGCAAAGCTAAAAATAAAGAGTCCGATTACCATTATCAAACCAACAATACTCAGTTTGGAACGGAAAAATCTACGAACTACCATCATAGTAGGAGACATCAAACGTACATTTTTATCAAGTGGTTCTTCTGTATCTACTACTTCCGTACCAAGCTTGCTTGTATTTTCTTCCATAGTACGCGCCTCCTTACTCTAATTTTACTCTAGGGTCTACGATACCGTACATAAGATCGGCAAGCAGAACGCCTAAAACACTAAGTACTGCCAAGAACATGTTATATCCCATGATAAATGGAATATCACCACGGTTCATAGCATCTAACGCAACATTACCAATACCAGGTAAGTCGAATACCTGCTCTGTAATGATAGCACCAGAGAACAGGGATGGAATTAAACCTGCCATAGAGGTTACGAGTGGGATTAATGTGTTACGGAAAGCGTGTTTGTTGATAACTACGTTTTCTTCACATCCCTTAGCACGTGCTGTACGAATATAGTCAGAGTTCATAACTTCGAGCATATTGGTACGGGTCATTCTCATTCGAGCACCGATACTTAAGATAACGATGGTCAGAATTGGAATAAATACGTGTCTTGCATAGTCAATTAAAAGCTCTACTCCTGTATAGGAAGCAGTCGCATCAATTAAGCCTGAGGCTGGGAATAATCCCAGCTTCAAAGCTAAAAAGTCTTTCAACATGTTTCCGAAGAAGAATGATGGTAAAGAAATACCAATCATTACGAGGATTGTTACCAAGTAATCACGGAAACTATACTGATGTGTTGCAGCTGTAATACCAAGTGGAATTGCAATCATAAACTCAAAAATAGTTGCAATCAGGGAAATCGCGAAGGAAATTCCCATGTGCTGCACGATTACATCAGCTACTGGAATACCGTATACAAAGCTTGTTCCAAGATCAAACTGGAATAATGCTGTCAGCCAGCTGAAATATCCACCAAGGATACCCATAAAGCTGTCATCGCCCAAGCCGTACATCTGGTACATTGCATCTACGGTTTCCTGACTAACAGTTGCCCCACCCTGATTGATGGCATTGATTTTATCCTGGATAAAGTCAACTGGCATCAAACGGATTAGGAAATAGATAATCATGGATACACCTATAAGGATGAACACTGATTGTACTAATCGTTTTAAAATATACTTAAACATAAATTCACTCCCGAATTATTTCGCGAATTCAACTTCCCAGATTCTATCCAATGGAGATGAATATGGGTTTACTTCCTTAGGAAGGCTGTCTTCACTAATAACATTTGAATTGTAAGCGTATAATACACTTCTCTGGTAAACTGGAAGTTCGATTGCAAGGTCAAGGATGTATTCCATTGCTTCTTCGTAAAGTTCTGTACGTTCTTCCTGATCGTTTGTTTCACGAGCTTCGTCAATTACGTCACTAAGGTCATCTAAGAGATCTAATTCTTCTGATGAACCATTTGTCTTTAAGTAGTTATAGCCCCAAGCAAGAGTACTTGTTGCTGTAGAATCTTTGTGGTAAACCTGATAAAGGTCTGGGTCAAGTGCAGAAGACCAAGCAGCTGCCCATACTTCAAGGGAACCTGTGTTGATCTTTGTAAGAGCCTGTGTATCACAAACTACTTCTACATCCCATCCAAGGTCATTTAAGAGAGCTGCTGCATCTCTAAATACTTTGTAAGTTGGGTGATCCTGTAATGAAGAACCAGCAATTGTAAATGTTACAGATAATTCGCTATCTCCAGCACTTACGCCAGCTTCTTCCATGTATTTTTCTACGTTAGCGATAGCTACTTCTTTATCAAACATATTATCAAACTGTGGATAATCAAATCCATTGTCGGTTGCTCTATCTACTGGATATGCCCATGATACTTTTGACATTGGCCAGTAAATCTGTTCTGCTGTACCTGAACGGTAGTAGTCAAGTGCTAATGTAGTATTCATTGCACACATAATCGCTTTACGAAGGTTCTGGTCATTAATCTTAGCTGCGTTTACACCAATGTAACCATAACCAAGCTGTTTGCTGGAAAGGGTAATCATACCGTCTTTCTTTAAGCTTTCTAACTTATCGTAGTTCTGAGTTGTAAGAGCAGGTGAGATGTAGTGTACACTACCATCTTCTAATGCAGCGATAGCATTCTGTGAACTTACAACCTGATAACGAATCTTATCAATTTTCGCATTTTCAAGACCTTCGCCTACTGTTTCAAAGTTTTCGTTTGCTTTGAAGTAAACTACGTTGTCTACATAGAATGTGCTTTCTGATGGGGAATCTGAATTATTTTTGTCTGTAACTTTGTAAGCACCAGCACCCATTGGAAGCTTAATGTTTCTTGTTGACTGAATCTTTTCTGTCATGAATTCGAAGCTTGCGAATTCAACACCGAATTTGTTGTTTTCGATATCTACTTCTACATCAGAACCTTCACCATAGTAGTGCTGTGGAGCAACTGTAAGTGAGAAGTTCCAGATTGCTTTAGGGTCGATACCATCAATTGTAATCTGAAGAACGTCATATTCGTCTTCGTTTGTTACTGTTCCGTCTTCGTTATGGCCAGAAGCGATTGTGTATTCTGTACCATTTACTTCGATAGTTTCACCAGCCATATCTGTGTGGCCTAATGAAACGATACCAGAAATGCTTTCTACTGCTAAATCACCATCCTCAGAAGAGTTTTCATGAAGGATAACTTCTTTTGCTTTTGCAGCATATTCTGTAGCTAATTCATTTGCAGTTGCCCAGTATGAAAGAATAATATCTAATTCTGTAGCAATCTTATCATTGTATACATAGTCAATTGCAGCTGATTTTGATTTTACTGAGTTTGGATACTGAGGTGTTAATTTTTTAATCTTTGTACGGTCTACTTTACCGTCGTCACCTTCTTCATACTCTACTTCTACATAGCCTTCTGAGAACATGAAGCAGAATACTTCGTCTTCAAATTCTTCGAAATCTTTGTATGGAGCATCTTTATAAGATTCCTGTGCTGATGTGTAGTCTGTTTCTAATTCTTCTTTGAAGAGTTTTAATGCATATTCATAGTCTTCTAAGAGATTCTTTTCATCTACTTCGTCAGCATCTGTAGAAATTGCTGATGCATAACCAGAGCTTACTTTGTGATTTTCGATTGCTTCTTTCATTGCGTCATAACCAACTTCTTTGGTAGATGAAGCTTTTACTTCCTGCTGGAAAAGGCTGATAAGTTCCATGATACGGTTAGAAGCTCTGTTGTTTGCTTCGCTAGTAATCATGTTATCGCCATCTTCCGCGCCAGAACCTACAGTCTGGGTTCTGTATTCCGCAAGACCAAGGATATCTGTTGAGTAAAGTGTGTTTGAACCTGTATATACAGGGTCAAGGTATACATAATAGTTGAATAATACGTCTTCCATTGTTAATGGATGTCCGTCAGAGAATTTGATACCGTTCTTTAATACGAATGTATATGTAACTGTATCATCATCGTTTTCTGTGATGTCATAGTCTTTTGTTACTACTGCTTCATCTTCGCCGTAAGCAACCTGTACTTTGCCATCTACATACTTAGCACCTAACATGCTAATCTGTGTCATTGATACGATAGTTCCGTCTGGTGCCGCTGTGTAGAAGAATGGATTGAACAATCCATCTAACTGTTCTGTCATGATAACGAAAGCATCTTTTTTGCCACCAGCGTTTCCACCACAGCCTACCAACAATCCAACGCACATTGCAATGCTAAGAACAAGGGCTAAAATTCTTCTTTTCATTGTGTTCTACTCCTTTTTATTTTGAAATTTCTACGGTTACGTCATTTCCTTCTACGGTAATCTGAACAAGTTCTGGATTATCGCCAGTTGGAACGCAGGTAATCTGAGCATTTGAAACAACTGCTGCATTGCCTGAGCCACAAACTAAACCGATAGAATAATCACTTGCACCAAAGTAACAGTTAGAATCAATCTGAATTACACCATTTGTAATATTAACATTTGAAATGGTTGCTTCATCATCAATCGTTCCTGCAAATAAGCCATAAGCAGTACCTGTCACACGTGTACCCTTTTCAATTGTAAAGGTTACATTTTCGAATGTAAGGTCTGTAATGCTTGCTTTTTTGGTAATGTTACCAAAAAGACCTGCATTTGCTTTTGAGTTATTCGTCTGTTTAAATTCGATGTTTGTAAATTTATGTCCATTACCTTTGATGGTTCCGGTGAATTTTCCGTACATCAAAGAACTAGGCCAAGTTTCGCCTGAGAAATCTAAGTCAGCATGGATTTCGTAATTACCCTTGATACTAGCGTTTTCAAGGAACTGCTCAACTGTATAAATGTGATACCATTCACCTTCCATCCAGTCTACATAAACCTTCATTACAGTATCTTCTGCTGTACCTGTCTTTCTGTCCACGTCACCATAGTGCTCTACAATAGAGGCAATAGGTTCTGTACCTTCTTCATCATAATAAGCACCCTGGTATGTATATCCATCTCTTTCTGGGAAGTTATACAGTTTCATCGCACCTGTTTTCTCATCTAATGCAGGAGCTTTGATTTCCTTTACAACCGTTGGATCATATACATAAGTGTCTATTAATTTACCATCTTCTAAAGAATAAAATTCAATTTCAAATAATGGAACCCAGGCTGCATAAAGTGTAAGCACTGGTTCCTGTGAGGAGTATTCTTTATCTACTACTACCTCTAAATAATCATCTTCAAAATCCCACTTTTCGCCATAGGTATAAAGTGTATTTCCATCCTCATCCTTGCCATTTTCGCTACGCTCTGCGTACCATCCAGCAAGGAAATATCCACTCTTTGTTGCTTTGAATGCATCATTTCCTCTTGCCTCATCATCTGGAGTAATGAGTGGAATCTCTACATAGCCATCTTCGTCTGCCTGCATATCTGAGATATTATAGGAGTCTAGGATAACGGATGTATTTGTGGTGAATACTCCACCGTTAGCGTCAAATTTGACGCTAACCGTGTAGTTTTTTTCATCATTAACTTCATATGGTGTCTTATCACCGCCACAAGCAGTGAGCCAACACATAGAACCTACTACCAATAAAGTGAGAAGTACTGTTTTAATTCTCAGTTTCATCTTCACTTACCTCTTTCGCTGCCATTTTTTCTGCGAGTTCTTTTTCCACTGCAGCTTTCTGCGCTTCAAACTTTGCAACTGCCTTCTTTGTTACTGCATCCTGAGTTTTTCTTGCAGTCTTTTTCGCAAAATCTTTTGCTTTGCCAGCAAGAGCAACTAATGCTTTACCAGCCTTCGCACACATTTCTTTTACTTTTGCCCAAACTGGAGCAAGTTTTTCACCAATTTTCGCGAAAACAGGTGCCAGCTTATCTGTCACTGGTTTCAACTTGTCAGTTACAGGTTTAAGCGTTTCTTTAATGGCTTCACGAATCTCTACTAATTCATCTGAAGTCCAGATTTCTTTTACTTCTTTCTTGAAGAAAAGAGCAATTGCTGCCATAACTGCAAAAAGAATAAGAGCTACAAGTCCTACATTTGGACCGCTTGGTTCTTCTGGTGTAGCAACAACATCTTTATCTTCTTCTTTCTCCTGGTTTGCAGGATCAAGCAATTTGATACGCTGTTCTGCAGATACTAAATCACTATAGTTGCTTACAAGTCCCTGCTGAAGTGTAGTAGCTACTTTGTTGTATGCGGCACGAGCTGCATCAACGAGTGCCTTATCTTCCCATTTTACTCGTTCAGGAATCAGTTTGATTGCACGAATTGCAGCTGCGGCTGCTTCATCTGGAGCCTGTGGTCCATCAATTCTTACATCAAAGTACTGATTCATGATATAGCTATCATAGTGTTCGCCATTTACTGGACGAATTAATGTAAGCTTATCTTCTACATAACCTACATAATCAACGAAGTTTGCACCATAGAATACGTTGTGGTATAAGCCACCAGTTACGTTCCACATGAAGTATGGAATTAATCCCATACCATAAATTGCCACTTCATTTCCGTCATAGTCTGTGTATGTACCATAATCACCAGAACCTGGAACATGTTCTAATGAATCATAATAGGTTGGGTCATACTCTTCTTCTAAAATAGGAGCATTGTAGCTTCCAAGGGATACGGTATGTAATCCGTTACAATCGAAGAATGCTTTGTGACCGATTGCTTCCACAGTAAATGGAGTCTGAACCATTTCTACATTACTTCCTGCAAATGCCATTGAAGTAATACGAACGGTATCTTCTGGAATCTTAACATCTTCTGGATTTAATCCAGTGTAAATGATAAGTTCCCATCCCATAGGTACTTTAGAGTAAAGGGAGCCATCTACAACTTTTACTGTATCGCTGATTTCGTATGTATATACTGGAACTTCAACTTTTACGTCATTGATTTCTTCTTCACCCTTTGTGCTAAATGGTGCTACTTGACACATTGCAAATGGGTTATCACCAAGACTTACAAGTTCCTCTCCTAACGTTACAGTAACTGGTGTCATGCTTTCTTTCATGAACGCCTGAGTACCAACTGTTTCTGTTTCAGAAAGATCAATATTCACAATAGAGGTATATGCAAATGCATAATCACCGATATTCTTTGCTTTTCCGAGGTTTTCTACGTTTGCAAGTGTTGCTGCATATGCAAATGCACCTTCTGCAATATCAGTACCTTTTTCGTTCAATTTAACATTTGTAAGATGCTTATTGTTTACGAATGCGTATTCACCGATATTTTCTGCTTTTGATAAATCAACTGTAAGCAAATCATCTTCCATGAATGCGTAATCGCCAATTGTTTCGATCTTGTCAAGATTGATATTCTGTAATGCGATACAACCTGCAAACGCATATTCAGGAATTGCTTCAATCTCTTCACCTAAGTTTACATTTACTAATTCTCTACAGTAAGCAAATGCATATGCTCCTACAGATTCAGCAGATGTCAAATCTACCGCTGTAAGGTTTGGAGCATGGTAAGTATAAATATATGTACCTTCTGAACTTACGGCAGCATATGCCATAGCATCATCCAGACATACATTATATACGTCACCAGAGAATGCATAGTCACCAACTGATTTTGCTTTGGAAAGATCAATGTTTGCCAAAGAATCACAGTTGTAGAATGCCATGTATCCGATTTCTGCATTTGCACCTAATGTTACATCTACGAGACTTGCTGCATTAACGAAAGCATTTTCGCCAATTACTACATTCTTTCCGATTGTTAATGAAGTAAGAGCAGTTGCAAATGTATAGTAGAAACGCTTCTTACCATTTTCATCATAACTCTTGATTTCAAATGATTCGTCTTTGTTTGTACCAAATGCATATTTACCCAGTGTTACGTCGTTTCCGATTACTACTGTTGTAAGTTTGTCACATTCACTAAACACACCTTCTGCAATATCCATTCTGTTTGGAATGGTAACAGATGTGATATCTGTGTAAGCAAATGCATATTTGCCAATGTCAGTTCCTTTATTAAATTCAGGAAGAACTGTAATAGGAACTTCGAAGAATGCATATTCTCCAATGTATTCCAATTTGCCTAACTGTACATTTGACAAGCTTTCGCTCTGTGCAAATGCATTGTCACCAACTTCATAAACATTTGGTAATACTACAGAATTGATCTGAGTATTATGTGAGAATGCACCGTTTCCAACTACTTCAATTTTATCTTTTCCGCCCATGTTGGCTGCAGAAAATTCACCAGTAAGTGTTGGAACTACAGCAACTAACTCTTTTCCTTTATCTGCTACGATATACTCACCTGTAGGAGATTCAAACGTTCTATTGCCTTTTGCGATTTCAAATTTAGAAATCTTGGTATCTCTAAATGCAAACGCACCAATTTCATTTACTTCTTTACCAATAATAACTTTTTCCAGGTTATCACATTCATAGAACATGCCTTCTGGAAGTACTGTTGCATTTACTGTGAATTCCTTGATTGATTCACAGCCTGTAAATGCGTAAGTGCCATATTTTACTCGATCTGCTGTAATTGTGATGTCAGAAAGCTTCTTACATCCAGCAAATGCGTAGCTGCCGATGGAAATTAATGTATCTCCAGTCTTAACGCCTTCTAATTTCTGGTTTCCAGCAAATGCATAATCCGAAATCATATGGATTGAAGATAAATCAAGTGTACCTTCTAAAGCACAGTTTTCAAATGCATTCTGGTTGATAACCTTTAAGTTATTCTCATCACTGAAGGAAATCTTCTTCAGAGATGTACAGTTGTAGAATGCGCCATACTCGATAAATTCCAAAGTAGAAGGAAGTACGATTTCTTCTAATGCAGTCAGGTTCGCAAATGCATACGCACCAATCTTTTCTACACCTTCTGGAATAATAACTTTGGTAATTGTAGAATCACCAATAAACCACTGCTTTGTAGCTTCTGCATCATCAAACGCAAGCTCTTCTGCTGTTTTCGCAACATAATCAAAGTTCGCAAATGCAAAGTTACCGATTTCTGTGAGGCGAAGGTCTTCTGGAATCGTTACCAAACCACCAAGACCATAGTAGTGAGTCAGGCTGGAACCTGTCTTTACATAAGGATCTTTTACTTCTACAGAAACGTTTTCTGAGTAATATGTACTCTTGCCGTCCATTAATACCTTAACAGAAATAGAAGCAAAACCTTCCTTCTGTGCGGTTACATGTCCAGATGCATCTACTGTAACGATAGCTTCGTTACTTGATTCAAATACTACTTCTGTATCATTAGGGAAGTAAGCATCTAAATCATAAGTCAAATACAAGGATTCGGATGGATACAAGGTAAGTGAATAGTTTCCTTCAAAGAAGTTTGTACTACCTGTATCACCGATTTTTTTGTCATTACTATCCAGCATGTAATATGCTTTTGAGGTATAGAAGCCTGTCAAACGGAATACATCCGCTACTGGTTTGTCGTAGCGTCTGTAACCATCATCGCCTTTTTCAAGAACGGTTACAGGGAATGTAATACTCTTGTCTGAGGTAGGATCCTGTACCTTAATAATTGCACTACCACTTCTAACTGCTACCAGCTTGTTGTTTACAACACGAACAACATTTGGTCTGGAAGAGGTATATTCTAACAATTCATCCCATTCTGTAAGTGGACTTACGATTGGGTCTAATGAATATACTTCGTTTGGACTAAGGGTAAGACCTTCTGCCAAGCCTTCAAAATAGAAGTCTGTATAATCATCTGGTAAACCGATTTCGTATGTCGCATAGTTTAATGCATAGTCATAAACAGACAATACGAAAGAGTTACCGTTCATTGCATTTTCTTTAATTTCCTGAATGTAATCGGTCAATTCATATTTTACATATGTTGTGCCGTTACGTTCTGAATAAATAGGTGTCATGTACTGTTCGAAGAGTTTGATTTCTGGTGTTGCATTACCATTCTCATCTTCGCCCATCATTACATAACCGAGCTGACCTGACATTGCATAGTGGTTGTCATATACACCAACTTCTGCATAAAGACGATTCTTCTTTAATGATTTGTCATACTCATAATAATATTTTACATCTGTTACGGTAGGAGCTTCAAAGTCGATGGTAAGTGGGAACTCGAAAACATTCTTCTCGTTGGTTGACTTACCACCATCTTCACTATAATCCAAATATCCTTCTAAGCGAACGATATATTCGCTGTTGTTTGGAAGGTTGTATTCCGTGGTATCGAATTCGATTTCGATATTGGCAGGATAAATCGAACCTCCATCACCATAGGATTTACGTACATCGGTATCCGTTGTCTGGAAAACAACTTCACCTGTTGTTTTATTAATAATAGAAACATCAACTCTCTGCGCATTACGAAGGAGACCTGCCCAAACGTATCTCAGTGAGTGGATGGTGCCATCCTGGTTAGAAAGTGAGATATGTTCCATATTTGCTGGAATATCCATATCATCTTCGTCCTGAAGGAAGTAGTAAGAACCAAGGTAGCTTACGTAGTCTTCGCTTACGCCACCGATAGGACGTGTTGCATATGCGTCAGCTTTTGTCTTGTCTTCTTCATCAATACCTTCATCTAACTCATCCGCATTGGTATCATAATAACTTAAGTCGAATAATGGAGCTTCTGTCCAATCACCATAGAATGCAAGGTAAGGAACATTCAAATCTACCTTAGTACCTGATTTTGCATCTAAGGTAATGAAACCTTCTACATACATACCGTTTTCAAAGGATTCATTCAAATATTTCTTATCCTCTTTGCTCAGTGTAATTTTAACTGTAACTTCTGCAGCCTCACCAGCCTTAACTGTTACTTTCTTTCCACTTAACTTACCATTTTCTACCTTTGTTACTTCGAATTTTGCACCTTCTAAGATGTATGCTTCTTCTGTAACAGTAGTTTCACCAGCGTTCGTCTTTGTATCACTTACGCCTTCTGTAAATATATGTGCACCAAGTTCATAAGAGAGAGTTTTCTTTCCAAAGTTGTTGATGGTAAATGTCATTTCGTATTTACCAGTCTTGTCTGGGTCATCACCAAGCTCAATCTTGGTTTTGTCCATTTCGTTGCCATCTGCATCCTTTGTCGTAATGTAAGCAGTGGTTGCAAGTGCATTTGCTAAGTTAGCAAGACCAGCACCCTGTTTACGAACTGCATAAGGAGAACCATTTGTATTGAGCGCGATATCAGCGGTAGACATAAGGAGCTGATATACTAAAGCTGTTACTTTCACTTCGTCCTTTGCAACTTCTGGGAAGTTTTCTACTACATACTGTCTTAAGAGAACTACTACACCAGCAAGGTTAGGACATGCCATGGAAGTACCAGAAAGTCTGTCATAAGAACCACCTGTTACAGCAGAAAGAATGTTTCCACCGTGCGCAGTGATTTCTGGTTTGATTCCAAGGTCAGGAGTAGGACCCCATGAGGAGAAGTCAGAAATGAAAGGACCAGAAGTCTGCTTACGAGCAATTTCCAATGTGCCCTTTTCTTTTGCTGCTAATACTTCACCATCATCCTGGGAAATAGAACATACTGCAAGTGTCGCATCACCAACGTTCATCTTGATATCACCAGATACATTGTTGTAAATGATAATACCAGCAGCGCCCTGTTCCTGTGCGATAATCGCTTTTTCTTCGAAGGTGTTAGAACCACGACGAACTAAAACGATTTTGCCTTCTACATCCAAGCCTGTGTAGTCAGCCGAACGACCAACACCAGGGATTGTCACGTATTCGATTTTAATTTTGTCCTGATCACCAAGTAATGTATCGAAGAAGTTATTTTCTTCTGTTCCACCGTCCGTAGACTCTGTGAAGTAAATAATTTCTCCATTATATAACATGTAAGGTGTCTTAGTACCACTGATAGAAGCAACAGACATGGTTCCTTCGTATGTACCAGGAGAACCAACTGTACCTGTATCTGGGTTTGAAGTTAAACCTAAGTTACCATTTGCATCTGAACCATAAGCTGAGCTGTAGCTGTTCGAAGCAGCAACGATAACACTGATACCAGCTTCTCTAATCTTGTCATAAACACCATTTAAGATTTCTTCGTCAGATTCACGACTGAAACCACAAGCAGTACCTAAAGACATGTTAATAACGTCAACGCCAAGTACGACGCAGTCTTCCAATGCTGCAAGAATCCATTCTGAACGTGCTGTGTCCATAACGTCAGAGAAAATCTTCATTGCTACTAACTGAGCATTTGGAGCAACACCTGTAATAGTATCATCCTTACCAACGATAACACCAGATACGTGAGTACCATGGTTGTTATGTGTTGAGTATGGATCTGGATCTTCATCTGCGTAGTCAAATCCGAAAGGAACTTTTTCATTAATATATACATCATCTACCGAAAGACCTTCTACCATTGTGCTGGCAACCGTATCTTTCAAAACCTTCTTAACTTCATCATAAGTAAGACCAAGTGTTTTTGATGTAAAGTTCTCTACCGAAAATGCAGAGTGATTTGAATCCAAACCTGTATCCAAAACAGCTACTACCATGCCGGAACCATCGTATCCAGAATCCGAGCTGTCAAAGATACCTGTATCTTCGTAAATACTTACGGAGTTTTCTACAAGTTCTGTTTTGCAGGATTCGTACTCTTCACCAACGATTGCACTTTCACCGTCCTTTAATACAGAACAGGTAGAAGCGAAATCACCAGCTTTGATGGTTACTGCAAAACCACTCAGCAATGTATTGTAATCTTCGCCAACAGTATACTCTATTCCAAGTTCATCTAATCTTGAAAGAATATCTGCTTTCTTTTCATTAATATCTGCAGTAATTTCTGCAGCGTCCTCACTTTCAAGAGCATAATCCTTAAAGCTCATACTCTTGTCTGTGCCTTCATAAGCTTCCATGATGGTGATGTTATCTACCGTAATAATAACTGAGATTTCATCATCATTGGTCACACCATCTGGCAAATGAAGCACAACGGAATTATCCAAATAGTCGGTATAATCCACTTTCAGATCCTCAAGCTTTTCAATGAAGGAAGCCGAGAATTCTGAATCTGCAGCAATAGCTGTCGTAGGCAGCATCTGTGCTACAAGTCCGAAGATTAAAAGATATGCAAACGCAGATCTCATAACCTTTGCAAATGTGTTTCTTTTCATTTGAATGTACCTCTTTCTCTCCTATATTGGTCTCTATTCGTCCAAAATGTGCATAATAGCACACAGTACATTTTATATTACCTTATTTTGACAATTATTGCAAGCAATTTACTTTCTTTCTTTCCTGTGATATACTTACTAGACAAACTTCTACGGAGGAACATATTTATGACGAAAGAATCTACGATGCGTCTGCATCGCATTTATAACGTTCTATTCAGTATTGTCATTATCATCGCCGGCATTTGTCTCATCATCGGGGTATTGACGATATACAACTCTGGCGACCAGCCATTTTCGAGAGAAAGTGTTGCAGCCACCTTCTCTACCATTGCATTTCCAGTGTATTTAACATTGGTAATGGCAGTAATCAGCTTTGTCTGGGAAATCATTTCTCCTTCTGATAAGGAAAAAACACCAAAAGCGAAAGATTACCCTGCGATGCTGGAAACCTTATATAATAAGAAAGACTTCTCTGCTGGAGAAAATTCGTTGCAGGAGGAAATTCGTTCCCTTTGGAAAAACCGCAAGATGCACACCACAATTCGTACCATTATATTAGTTGTATGTAGTGCAGTATTCCTCTTCTACGCATTAAATAGTGCTAACTTCCATCAAAGTGAAATCAACAGCTCTATGATAAATGCTATGAAAGTTTTAGTGCCATGCTCACTCATTTCTTTCGCCTATGCTTTATTCGTTGCTATTCATAATGAAAAGAGCATTCAGAAGGAAATCGAACTTGCCAAGAAGCTCCCAGCGGTTTCAAATGAAGCAGAAAATGAAATTGTAACAGAAGAAAAACGCCTCAGCCCTTATCGCAACGCAATCCTTACAGCAGCGATAATCCTGGTGGTTTATGGATTTTTAAACGGCGGTACCATCGATGTGTTAGCCAAGGCAATCAACATTTGTACCGAATGTATTGGATTGGGGTGATATAAATGGAAAAAATAGTTCAAAAGATAAAACGATTTATGCCAAGCAAGCGTAAATGGATTCAGCTATATACCGCCTTGCTCTACAATGCGAATCTAAAAGGCTTTATCCAAGGCAGTATATATAAAGGAAACTCTAAGATACTCTGCGCACCAGGAATCAACTGCTATTCCTGTCCAGGTGCTGTAGCAGCTTGTCCACTCGGTTCCCTGCAGGGCGCTATCAGTTCTGACAAGAGTACACTCTGGTACGTCGGTGGCATCCTTTTACTATACTCCATCTTATTTGGCCGAATGATTTGTGGATGGCTTTGTCCATTTGGTTTCATTCAGGAACTGGTATACAAAATCAAAACACCTAAGATGAAAAAGAATAAAGCAACACGATTACTCTCATACTTGAAATATGTCATTCTCGTGTTCTTTGTATTTATCGTACCGATTACATACGCATTCAGAGACACACCGCTTCCAGCCTTTTGTAAGTACATTTGTCCAGCGGGAACCTTAGAAGGCGGTATGTTACTTTTAGCAAACGAGGTAAATGCCAGCTACTTCTCCATGTTAGGACCAATCTTCACCTGGAAGTTCCTCCTTATGGTAAGTATTATGGTAGGATGTGTATTCATCTTCCGATTGTTCTGTCGTTTCCTTTGTCCGCTCGGTGCACTATACGGATTGTTCAATAAACTCTCCTTCTTCGGTGTAAAAGTAGAGGAACACAAATGTGTCAACTGTAATCTTTGTGTCAACCACTGCAAAATGGACATTAAAAAGGTTGGCGACCAGGAATGTATCAGCTGTGGCGAATGTATCAATGTTTGTCCAACAGAAGCTATTAAATGGAAAGGCTCCGGACTTCTTCGCAAATACAATGGTATCGACAACCATCCAGAAGAAACCAAGAAAGCCCGCAATACCACTCGTGCTATCACAACAATCGCTATGATTGCTGTACTCATCGGCGTTATCGCTTACTACTGGCAGACCACTCCAGACTACGTACAGCCTGCAGAAGGCAACGAAGTAGGCGACACCTGCTATAGCTACGATTTAACCCGTGTCGACGGCACAGGCATCCTGGAAGGCACTACTATCAACCCAGTTGAAACTGGCAAAATCACCATCATCAACTTCTGGGGAACCTGGTGTACTCCATGTGTAAACGAATTACCATACTTCGATCAGATTGCAACAAACTATGCTGACGATGTAACTGTTATCGCAGTTCATACCGATATGATTGCAAACACAGCTCCTGAATATATTGCAGGACATTATCCAAACTCCAACATCCTTTTTGCTAAGGATGATCCTAGCGAAAGCGGAACTGCAGAAGTATACTACTCTGCACTCGGTGGCCGCGACACCTATCCATACACCGTAGTTCTCGATGAGCACGGCGTTATCGTAAAAATCTTCTTTGAAGCATTACATTATGAGGATTTAGAAGCTGTTGTGGAACAGGAATTGAATAACTAAATTTAAACCCCGGATACAGATTTAAAATCGTATTCGGGGTTTTGTATTCTTAATGTTTGAAATCTGTTTTATCTGCTTGGTCATATACCTTTTCTAAAAGCGGAAGATTACAAGTACGCCTTTTTATTGCTTTATCGTTGTAATTCAGGCTCTCATCTTTTGCGAAAGCAATAGAACGTAATTTTTCAGCCACTTTCATAATTTGTTTTTCATCAGCACGTATATATTTATATTGATTCTGTAATAATCGCTTATATTTCTCATCTTTTATTTTTTCGATATCAAATTCAATTAAAGCATCATCTATAACTGGAATCATATTATTAAAATTTATCGCACCATACTTACCTTGATTAATTTTACGAAAATCTTTTGAGTTTTTCATTTTTAGGTGTTTCGGCTTAGGAGAAGAAAATGGTGCATAGTATTTTACACCATTAACTTCTAATACAATACCTACATAAGGCCTTGTTCCATTCTTATTCATTGCTATTTTATTGTCAAATTCTCTTAAATACTGTACGTATCCCTCTTTTATATTATAAAACCGCATATTTCTCCTTTGCATAAAAAAAGCGAGCGAATTTACTTCGCCCGCTTTTAGGTTCTCTCTTAATGGTGGAGACTCACCGCTTTTTTAGCATTTCTCTTAATGGTGGAAACTCACCGCTTTTTTAGGTTCTCTCTTAATGGTGGAGACTCACCTATTTATAACTATATTATATCCGAGCGTTTCAAAAAATTCAATTATTTTTTGTTTCTTATTGTTTTTTCTTAGGAAGTGTCACATTTTACAAAAACTATGAGTAATTTTTCTTTTTTACCACTCTGAAGTTTCTATATGTCTTTCTGCTCTTTTCTTCAGTCTGAATCCATTTATCTCTGTAAAGTCTTCATTTGCTTCAACAACAATCCAATGATCGAAATAATTTCTAATAGCTTGATGCTTACTTAGGAACTCATTTAGCACATCTGTTTTATTCTTATATTCTTGAAGTATCTGTTCATTGTCATATCCATTTATCTCTAAAAATGTTTTAAACTCAGAATTTTCTTCCCTATATTCATTCAATATATATGTAAAGATTTCTTTTTGTATTTTCTTTCTATATTCAAATTCATAACCCCTATCATCAAGATTATTCTCTATCAATTCTAATGGAATTTTAATACAGATTATATGTGGGATAATATAATACCATCTGCCGTCTACATCATATAAATACCCATAATCTATAAATGCAATCTTGCTAAACATATCATCCTCACACAAACCTAGATAGTGTGGTTTTCCCGTTAAACTATGAGTTTCCATAAACGCAAAGCCGCCTTTTTCACTATTCGGAACACCTAAATAATTAAGTTGTCCTAAAGAAAAAAGATACTCTACCATTTCTGGCTCAACATACCATTCCAACAATTTTTTTCCAACAATTTGGAAATAACCACCATTTCCGCTCCATCCATGTTGTACATGTCCATCCTTTAACCTTCTTGCAATTACACTGACATCTCCCATATAATCCCCCTTTCTTTTATGCCCTATGCTACATAAATAAATATGGAAAGTTTCAATTAATACTATTTACGATGTTTTTTCGCCCCAGGTATTTGTATAGTATATATTATATATAATTAGTATATTTATATCAAGCAATATTTATTGTATAATTAATATATTATTAAAATACTTTCAAATGGAGACCTCTATGATGAAAAATGAATTAAACGAAACCTACGGAGCACGTATAAAAGATTTGAGAATAGAAATCGGGATGACGCAGAACCAAGTTGCAGAAGCATTAAATGTAACCCCTGGTTACATCAGCAATGTAGAAAATAACCGAACTGCCATGTCACTTCGCGTGCTTACCTACTTTGCAAAACTAACGGGCAAAACCATCGATGAGCTGGTTGGTCAATTGGAGCCAGAATATCGAAGTGATTCTTTGGATAATGCACTTATGTCCAAAATCAAACAAATGGATAACATAAACAAACTTAAATTACTAAGAACCATTGATTTATGGGAAAGCTAAACAATTCTGTTTATCAAAAAATCCGCTAAGGTCAAACCTTAGCGGATTTCATTTTGTCATCTAATATTCAATTTACAATTAGAATTCTCTTTTTTTCATTACAACGCTACCAGCGATTGCAGCTACGCCAAGTGCAAGAACTGCAAACCAAAGAGCGAAGTTTGTGTTATCGCCTGTATCAGGTACAGGAGCTGTTCCTTCAACAACCATTACATAGTCAGAAGCATGTTCAAATTCGAATACTACTGTACCGATTTCATCACCGGCTTCTGCATCTACTTTACATTCACCCATCTTAACTAATGTACCATTGTTATCCCAGTATAATACTACATTCTTACCTGCAAATTCTGCTGGAACTGGTAAGATTAAGTTTGCTGTGAAATCGAATGGACCATCATGTACTAATGAGAACTGTGCATATTCGTTCTTGTTAGCAACTTCGTCAATAAGAGTTGTTTCAATATTTTCTGTATCTAATAATACTTCAAGGCTTACAGATGTAGCATCATCAGCGATTGTTGTTGGATCAATTACCCATCCGTAAAGTCCCATTAATACTTCAAGAACAACGTTGTTTTCTTTAGCTGCTTCTAATACTTCTCCTGGAAGAACTGTTGTTGTAGCATCGCCTGTTTCTTCGTCATACCATTCAAGTACTACTTCACCAGCAGTTTCACCTTCTGTTACTGCTGCTTCGATATCAGCAACTGTATCTTCAACAGCTTCTTCATCCATTGTTGTACCTGGAACGAAAGCTACTGTTGTTGTAATTGTACATGCTGGAGCATAACCTAATTCTTCATCATATGAAGAGTTTACATAATAGATAAATGTGTCACCCTTTGAAACATTATATGTTACTGTAGGATTTGGTACATATACCTGTTCTTCTTCTGGCAAGTCATAATCATGATCTTCTGAACCATCAGAGTAGAAGAATGCATCAAGTTCCTGTTCTTCACAGTTAAGTGCGTAGAACCAGTTTTCTGTAGAAGAAATTGCAAATGTTACTTCACCATCTGATGGTGCTGTCCATGTGTAGTAGTATGGCATATCGTCTTCTTCGATTTCACATGAGTTTTCTTCTTTCATTTCAGCTGGATTGAAATCAAGACCTTCTTCAAACACAGAAGTAAATTCATATTCTGTAATACCAGCTTCTTCTACATCATTTACAATCTGTACATCAATATAAGAATATGAGTAATATTCACTATAAACAATTGTTTCAATTTCTGGAACAAATGTAACAGAACCATTTTCGAATTCATATTCTTTGTCAGCTACTGCATCATATACATAACCAGCAGTACCTTTAATTGTTACAGATTTAAGTTCTTCTGGATAATAAGTTGAAAAATAATATGTTTCACCATTTCTAATTGGTGCTAAACCACCTTCCATATAATCTTCAAAGTAAATAGGTGCTTCAATTGAACCCAGAATTGTTCCATCAACAGTATAGCTTTCTACATCTGGAATATAAGCATCTGTGCCTTCTCCCTGCATAAGCTGATGTACACAGAAGTTAATAGTTTCACCTGCTACTACAGGAACTCTAACTGTACCTAAAGCAACTTCTTCTACTTCTCCTGTATCCCAATTGTAAACATAGCCAGTTCCAAGTGTTCCATCTTCTGAAACATTGCGATAAATTGATGCTGAAGGAATCTGAATTTCAACATCTGCTAATAAATCATCTGTGTCAGTAGTAATATTGATTTCTAATAAGCCAGAGAAAGGAGCTTCAAAGGTATACCAAACACCTTCGCTATTGTCTGCATCTAAAGCACCTTCCATGTAAACATTACCTTCAAGTACAAATGGATCATCCATGCCACCTGTTGGTTCATTACTATCTTCGCCTTCACCTGTGTATAAATCCACTGTGAATACTGCATCAGTTTCTGCATAGTTAGTAATAACAATAAAACCAGCACCACCTGCATTATACTCGTTAACTTCTACAACAGTTGAACTATTGTCGAGATCCACGTAAGTTACTTTACCAGTCTGTACTGTAAGTGCATCTTCTGTTGCGATTTCAACTTCCCAACCAATTAATCCTGTACCAAAGGTATAGAAATATGACGCACCTGCTTCAACAGTACCTGTCAGTTTTTCTCCCTGGTATACAATATACTTAGGATCTTCCATTGTACCTTCGGCATCAGTGATAGCCGCGGTTGCTGTTACATTGCTCATGCCTAATACCATGCATAATGCCATTAACAGCGCGAAAATTTTCTTTTTCATAAATTTTCTCTCCTTTATTAATATTTTATTACATCATCTTAGCTGCGCCGCTAAGTTAATGACTTGTATACAATGTCCTTTTGTATTTTTTTAGGAACATATGTAATAATATACACCCAAGTCAGGTGAATTGCAAGATTTTTTGTCAATATTACCTATAAAATATAATAATAAAAGTAATAAGGAGGTCACCACCTTGACGACCTCCTTTTTTATCACATTAATAACACAGCATAAACATCCATGCAATATCTTGGTTTATGTTTTCACCTTCGAATAAATAGAAGCCACCTTCCACAGTCTTGTCCCACCAACCACGGTATTCTCCACCATTCTGTATCATATATTTTAAATCATCCGTCAATGGTATAAAGCCGTTTGTTTTAGTAGCTTGATTTGCGTACTCTTTCATAAGAATTGTGTATTCTTCAATCTTCTGAATACTTCCATTTGAAGTGAAAAAATATTTCAAAAAACCTGTATGATCTACTAAATCTGCTATTGAAATATATGGTGCTGTAGAACCTAAATTTGCATATACAATTGGACCTGTAGCGGAATCCTTATGATAATAACCATCACTACCTTTTACTAAATTGATACCAGAACCAGATACCTTTACATAAGTTACGCTACTTGGTGCTGTGTATCCACTTGGAACACTTCCACTCGCACTATAAATTGTTGGCTGAATCGTCTCACCTACTGAACCATATCTCTCAACAATAAGCACACATTCCGATGCACCTGTAACAGTAATTATATAAGAACCTCCTATCATACCATCACTTATATCCGTAGTATATTGGTTTGTTGAATAATCTGGATTATCATAAAGCCAGAATTCTGTTCCACCATACGCGACCTTAGCATCTGCATTCGTTGTTCTAATTCGATATTTGCCTGAAGTTGATGGAGTAAACACAAAATAATTATTAGCATTTGCCTGAATTACTGTATGTACAGCACCAGAGGTAATATTATATGCTGATTTTTCTCCATTATAGAAAGAGGTTTTACTGCTTTCACTCATTTTTGCAGCAGCAATTACAGTAGTTGATGTCTTGCTTGCACTTACAGTTGCTGTAGATTTATCAAAACCATAATTCTTTCCTTTTGGAAAACTAATCTGTACATCATAGTTTCCTACTGGTAACGAAGCTGTAGCAACACCATTTGAGCCCACACTAACAGGTGTCGCATTACCTCCACTTACAAACGAAACAACTGCATCCTTAATCGGATTACCTGCGTAGTCGACAACATTTACCGTATAAGTCTTATTATTACTTGATTCTGTACCAGATACTTTCTTTAAGGTAATTGTAACACTTGTTGAATTTCCAAACGCCTTGCTTGTGGTCTGATATCCACTATAGCTTGCTGTTGCAGTATAGTTATCTTCTACAAGTTTAAAGCTTACGCTACCATTACTATCTGTTTTCGCATAAGAATCACCTACAGTTACCAATACACCTGACATAGCTTTGCTGCTTTCGTTTACTACTTTTACGGTGTAAGTCTTTTCAACTGTCGATTTCTTTTCTAATTTTACTTCTACAGATGCTTTATCTGGAGAAAGTTTGTATTCTGTAGCATCCATTTTGTAGCCGGTTGGAGCAGATACGATAGCTGTATATGTTCCAGCCGCCAATGTTGTCTTCGCTACACCATTTGCATCTGTTGTAATAGTAACTGCATCCATACCATTTCCACTGATATTTACAGTAACGCCTGCTACTGCTTTTCCAGCTTCGTCCTTAACGGTTACAGAGTATTCCACCTTCTGGTTTGGATCAATCGCACCTTCACCTGCGATAAAGGATGCAGATAACTGGAATTCGCCTGCTGGATATTCGTTCTGTTCATTTGGAAGTGTACCTACAGAAATCTGTACAACATCGTCTTTATTTACTTCAATAGAAACTGTCTTATTGCCATTTGCATTTTCAGAACCTTCTGTACTCATTGTACGCATTGCGTAGGTATTTAAATTATAAAGAGAATAATCATACTGAATACCTTCTGTTACGCTAAGTAAAGTAACAGTAAGAAGACCTGTTTCTGTGGCTGTATATGTGTAATATACACCCTGGTCGTTTCCTGCTTCTACCTTCACATTAAAGTCACCCAGTTCCAAAGCGATTGGATTGCCCTGTGTTCCCTCTGGGAAAGTAAGTTTTACGGTAAATGTTTTCTCTTCCTTAGATGTATTGCCAATTGCAAATGAAGCAGGTGTATATGTATCTGGAGTAACAAGTGGTACACTTACCACGCCATTTTCCGCTTTGTATTCTTTATCACCATATTTTACATAAGCATTTTCATCTTCAATAGAAAGAATCATGCCGTTTACTTTGTACATCTGGTAATACACCAGACCTTCTGCTGGTACTTTTGCTTCAAATTCTGTACCTGCCATAATAAATGGGTCCGCTTCAGTTCCGCTTCCTTCTGGAACGAAAACTTCCGAACCTGCCTCAGTACCTGCCTGGCTGTCATCCTGGGTGTTACCACCAGCAGTTTTATTTCCAAGACTGATTATTAAGGCAACGATAAGAATGATAACTACAGCTACGCCAATACCTGCACCGATCAAAATCTTCTTATCTAAACCTTTTAACTTTTCGATTAAGTTTTCCATAATTACTCCTTTCTTAATCTTTTAAACATAGACAGGCGCTTATAAAGCGCCCGCACGTTTTATTCCTTTTAATTACTCTGCCATTGTAAGAGTAAGCTCTGTTGAACCTGCTTCAAAATATACATATGCATCATCGGCAGCAGTCAATAATTTTGCTTTGTATTCATTCGATTCTTCCAAACGGAAAGTAGCTACACCATTCGCATCTGTTGCTACTGGTGCAAAACAGGTAGCTGCATTACATACCTGAATCATCTGTCCAGCTACTGGATTACCATTTGCATCTACTAATGTTACTTTGTATTCGATTTTGCCATCGTCTACATTTTCAGATTCGCTTTCTTTTTCTGTATCTTTGTTTGCTTCGCTATTCTGTTCTGTATTGTTCTTCTGTGTGTCGTCTGTATTACCAGTACCGCCACATGCTACAAGGCTAAGTGCCATGCAAAGCATAAGAACTACTGTTACAAGTCTCTTTTTCATGAGTAATCTCCTTTCATTTCCTATATACAATTATTCTATATCTGCAATATCGCGGATAATTGTCTGTTCATAATCGTCTGCCGTGAAGAATGCAAACAGTTTATTGAATTCTTCCACATCTGTAATCATTCCAGTATGTTTGAAGCTGACGATTCCATAACGGTCAATCACGATTGTGGTTGGGAAAGCAGAAAGTTCCATTCTCTGCTGCCACTCCTCATCACAAACCGCCATTGGGAAAGTAAGTTCAAACTTCTTCTGGAACTGAGATACTGTTTCATCGGTGCCGTCATATGGATTCAATGCGAGAATCTCGATGTCATCCTGATATGTTTCATAAGCATCCTGCATATATGGGAATTCCATCTGACATGGACCACAGTTGATATACCAGAAATTAAGCACTACTGCTTTCTTTTCTTTGAGAAGTTCTGAAATCTTGTAGGTTGTGCCATCTGGTGTAGTTACAGACATATCTGCAAATACATCTCCACGTTTAAAAGTCACACCTTCCAACTCATCTTCCGAAAGAAGCTGAAGTTCTGATTCCTGTTCGGTATCTTCACCGGTATTATTTCCACAAGCAACGAAGGTTCCCATTACGAGAACCATCGCTACTAAGCCTAACATCAATTTTTTTACAGTTAATTTTTTCATAAAAATGCCTTTCTATCTTACTGTACGTAAGCACACATAAACAACCAAGCATTTTCTGGGTTTAAACCTGCGATTGGGTTTCCTGCTGAATCTTTCATAATAAATTCAGGAGATTCAGAATCCCACCAGCCTACATAATTACCTCTTTCGATAATGATTGTTTTCAAATCTTCGGTAAGAGGATATACACCTGTATTTTTATCTGCAAATTCAATGTATTCTAAAAGACATTCGCTGTAGCTTACTTTTTCTACAAAGTTTCCATCTGCATCAAATTCATATTTTGAGATACCAGAACGTTCCAAAATATTCTTGAAACATGGTAAATATGCTGGTGTAGGGTCTTTTGCTAAATAAACTACTACCACTGGTCCATTTTCGCTATTTAAATGATAGAAACCATCTGCTTTGTTTAATACTAAGTTGTAAGCCGTGCTTGCTGTAATATCAAATGGTACTAAGTTTTTACCAGCTGGTAATGTATACTGTGAAAGTTCCACTGTCTTTTTGTAAATCGTCCATTCTTCGTCAGCCAATGTTTTCTGTGGATCACCAATACGGTTGATACAGAGAACTGCATTTACCTTCGCATCTGAATCGATACCTACAACTGCAACTGTTGTACCTGTATTGCCAGTACCAATCATGCTTTCGCTAACAGACAGTGTGAATTTGCCATCTTTTACTTCTGCTGCACTGTTTTCCTGCACGAAGTGTGGTGCACCATAGTAACCGATTTCTGTTTTACTGTCTGCTACAACAGAGAATTCATATGTGCCAGCTTCTCTAGGAACGAAAAGGAAGTAGTTTCTTTCGCCTGCTGCCAGCTCCACATTTGTACAACCAGTATTTACGTAGTAAGCATCTGTTTCTTTACCACCTGCAAAAAGAATTTCTGGTTCTTCTCCTAATTTGTTTGAGATGATTACTTCTGCTGTCGTATTGCTTTCTGTTACCTTTGTTTCTTCAAAATGATAAGAAACGTCTTTGTCTGTGGATGTTACTTTAAGTGTGTAGGTGCCTTTTGCTAATTTCTTAGTAGCAACACCGTTTTCGTCACAAATCTGCATACCCACTTTTTCTTCTCCATTGTAAAACTCTACAATGGTGTCTTTGCCGTAGGTGTTGCCGAGAGCATCTTTTACAGTTACCTTGTATTCTACTTCTTCGCCGCTGCCACCACATGCAACGAGTAACATTGCGCTGCACATAAGTGCAGCCACAATGATAAGTTTTTTCATAGTTTTCATGATATTACTCCTTTCCAAAACAAACTAATTAGTTTGCTGGTCCAAGATAATCATAGTAATAGCAAAGTTTTGTCCAAGCATGATCTACATTTTCAAATGTATATTTGTCCATAATCATCTGGAGAACTTCTGCTAATTCTTCTGTTACAACTACACAGCCGTTACGTTCTACACTGCCGGTTTCAATCTTGCTGCAGTAAGCACGAACTGTTTCGGTATAATCTTTTCCTGTACCATGGTATTTGCCAGCATAAACATCTTTCAACTGATATTCTTCTGCATAAGCATCATAATCTTCACCCCAAAGGTCTTTGAGATACTTATCTGCAGCATCTACACTACCCTGAGCCTCGATAATAGAAAGAACATACATATCGTTTTCTGTCTTGCTGAAGTCAAAGCCACCCATGTCAATCATACCTTTTACGCCCTGGTTGGTCATAATAGGATTGCTGAATACGCCTGTGATACCAGTAAAGTCACAGTAGAGCTTGCTGCCCTTCTTGCCATTGCCTAAATCTTCGTAGTAGATTCCGTCATCACCGAGAACTACATCAATACCACCAGCGATTACGTAGTACATTGCGTCGCCTGTAGCATCGCTATCGTATGTAAAGTAACCTGGTGAAGCCAAACGGAATAAGTTATATGTTGGAGCAACATATTCAATATCATAAGTAATAGTACCTACTTCATATACATCCCAGAATGCGATGTCGATGTAGTATGCTTTGCCAACTTCCATGTAGAATACCATAGAAACTTCGCCTTCTTCTGTAAACATTCTTTCATCGCGTTCATATACGAGGAGTTCTTCACGGTTTTCATTGAAAATCCATGCATCTACACCCTGCTGAGATTCGTTATGAGAAGTAATGCGGTATACACCAGAGGTAGTTGGAACGAATTTTGCCATTAAACCTCTTGGTAAGATTGCTCTATCATAGTAGAAGCTGTTTCCGCTTCCCATATGTGCAGTATATGCTGAGAATGTAGCAAGACCTTTGATTGGATCTTCTAACTGAATGCCAGCACCATATGCATCATAGTATTTACAAATCTTTAACCATTCATTTTCATCGTCTTCAAAACCATATTTTTCAGCAAATGCCATCAACAATTCGCCTAATTCTTTGGTTACTGGACATGAACCTGTTAACTGAGAGTTTGAAGCATAGTTTGCATACTGTTCCAAATCTGCGAAACGGTCTACGCCATCTACTTCAAATTTTCCGTCGTCATATACAAGCTCGTATACAGTTCCTTCTTCATTGAACTGTGTATAATTTAATAAGTCAGCTAAAAGAAGTGGACCATTTGCAGTGCCTACATGGTAGTAGCCGTCTGCTGGATTATAAACGATATCTGCATAAGTATAAGAACCATCTTCCTGTTCTACTGCTGCATATCTTGGAATATGTACAGTTGCGTTTTTGTCAATTGCATTAGCATCAACCACGCGTAAGTTCTTGATGTATGCTGTATCATCACCTTCATTGGTGCTTTCATCCTTTAAGAAGCAAAGTGCAAGTTCATAAGTACCATCTTCCACTGCTACCCATGGATAACATGTTTTCCATGTAGGATTTTCATCTGCACCAGAAATCTGATAAATATCTTCGTCATTTACGATTACAACAAGTGCATCGTTTGCTCTTTCACAAGATACGATATAATCGAATGCAATTGCCTGACCTTTCTTTAATTCGATGTCTGCATAAATAATTGCATAAGAATCTTCAATTCCCTTGTTAGAAGCATAGATACAGTTTGCACCATTCTTTTCACCAAGAACAAATGGCCATGTAAATTCTGCTGCATCGCCTTCTTCTGCACGGTAAGTAATGCCTTCTGTACCATTGATTGCTGCTTCAATATCTTCTGATTTTGGCATTTCATAGGTTGGTTTAATCTGAGTTACCAAATCAGCGATACCATTTACACAAAGTTTCTGCTCGTAATCCTTTGCTGTAAAGTGTTCAAAAGCAGAATAAAATGGTCTAAGGCTGGTAATCGCACCAGATTCTACACAACAAATTACACCATACTGGTCAATCAATACGGAGGTTGGGTAACCCTGAATACTGAATACATTTGACCATGATGTAGGACATTCTGCCATAATGAATGGTAAATTGTTGTTTGTCTGGAATGCCTTAACTGCATCAGCACCTTCGTTCATTGGGTCAAGAGCAAGGATTTCGATATCATCCTTATAGTCGTTATAAGCTTCTGCCATAACTGGGAACTCTTTTACACACCATGAACAGTTGGTGTACCAGAAGTTCAACATAACCATTTTCTTTTCTTTCAAGAGTTCAGAAAGCTGAACCTTTTCGCCATCTGGTGTTGTGATAGTAAAGTCATACATTACATCACCTAAACCAAGCTGTGCAGTAGAGATGTCATCATCTGTAATAAGAGATGAGGTAAGTACGATTTTGGCTTTCTTGCCATCGAACTGATAGTAATCCTTTACTTCATATCCCTTTGGTGCTCCATCGATTTCGATGTAGTAATTGTCACTTTCAGGAAGTTCGAGTTCTACTGTACCATCTTCTTCCAATTCAGCTGCATCAGCTAAATCTGTTAATTTCTCGTCATTATACACACGTACGTCGATATCAGAGAGAATCATGCCTCCCTTTGTCTTAACACTTACGGTGTATGTAGTCTTTTTGCCGGAACCAATCCCTGTGTTTCCGCCACCACCTTGTGCACCACTTCCACTAATGCCTACAACCAATGCAACGATTAACGCTACAACAGCTACAGCACCAACGATAAGAGCCGCAAGGAATTTCTTGTCTGTCTTAGCACGTTCTACAATTACATTAAAATTTTCTGCAATTGTAATGCCTAAGTTCTTCAACTTTTCCATTTTGTCCTCCTAACTTTTTCACTGCTTAAGTTAATACTCCTTTATAAATGGGTAGAATTTACCGCATTATCCAATAAATTCTATCATAGGAAGATAATTGAGTCAACACAAAATCACTAGTATATTGTATACAATACAAGGCTGTCGCAAATATACATTTGTGGCTGCCTTATTTAGAATTCGCAATAAATATGCCACTGTCTCTTCTTGAAATTTTCTCACGTTAAGAAAAATGCTTATTTTCTAAGAAACACACTTCCGACTTTTGTGATTTTTTATGTCTTTCAAATATTTTACAATCTGCGAAAGAATGTCCGTGTGAGAAAAGACACCTTTACAGACTTTTCGCGTGTCTCTTAGTACGACGGATTTATATAATGTCATATGCATGCTCGACTGTTTGAGGTGCTGCTTTTGCACCGAGTTTCGAGCATGCATATGTAATATCAACTATATAAAGACGTCGTACTTAGAGACACTAGGAAAGGATGTACCAGTGTCTTTTTCACATCGGACATACTTCGCAGATTGTAAAATGGATGAAAGACACAAAACTTAAGTCGGAAGTGTGTTTCATGAAAATATAGCATTTTTCTCCAAGGCTCGAAAATCCCAAGAAGAGACAGCGGCATATTTTCTTGCAAAACAAAATTAAGGCTGCCACAAATGTATATTTGCGACAGCCTTGGATGTTATTCTTCAATTTCAGCTCGGCGAGTTGACTCAATAACTTTCTCGATATTTTCTTTGTATAAGTCCATGGCATCAATAATTGCACCAACGGATTTCTGGTTATCTGCAGAATAGTTCTGCATCTCTGCAACCCTTGCACGAAGATCGTGGAAAATATTTCCAACTTCGTTGACATTGTTGTTCTGCGTAGCGATGTTTCCATATAAGGCATCAAACTGCTTCGTCAAGCGTTCAAAGCTTTCCTGAAGCTCATCCATAGATGCTTTGGATTCTTCCAATGCTTTGGTACTATCCTGGAACTGATGAGCCGTTTCACCAACCTCTTTTTCCAATTCTTTTACAACCTCAGATACCTGCTCTGAGAAGATATTGCTGTTATTTGAAAGCTGACGCATCTCAGATGCAACAACTTCAAAACCAGCTCCGCTCTCTCCTGCTCTGGCAGCTTCAATCGAAGCATTCAATGAAAGAATTGTGGTATTGAAAGAGATATCTCCTAACTGGTCTGCAATATCTGCAACCTCACCCATTTTCTGTTCCATCGCCTGGAACACTTCGTTGGCTTCGTTTACTGTTGAAGTAACTGCTGCTAGATGCTGTTCCATATTTGCGATATTTTCCTGATTTTCCCTCAAAGCAATTTCAAATCGGGTCACCTGCTCGTTTAACTCGATGATGGACTGCTGTGAAATAATGATTCTATCCTGTACGTCATCACAGCTTCCCTGCATGTTAATCGCGCTCTCTACGATCGATTTGGAACCTTTTTGAAGTTCTGCTGTGTTGTTATTGATATGTGCTGAGGATTTCGCAAAATCATGATCCAATTCCTCACCCATATCCTTCATCGATTCCACGAGGCCTTCGGCTTCTTTGGCTCGGTCTTCTCCGATACCAATGAATGCCTTGCCACGTTTGATGGTCTGGATGAAAAGCACACCTGTCAATACAAACTCACCCACGCACTGTGCATACTGTCCGATTGGATCTGCTTTTTCTGGATGAAGCACATACATTATAATGAGAAAACAGGTCGCCATAACAAGCTGTACAATAGAGTATTTAGGCTCCAAATACAAACCTGTCAAAGCAATAACTGCCAGGAACATAATGAAGTCATCACTAAAATATCCTCCACTGTTTAAGGCAATAATAAAAATCAATACCATTAAAGAAATTGCCAGCACAAACTGCTTGGTGGTTTCTTTCGCTTTTCTAAGATGTAAAATCAAAAAGAGAATACCGAATACCGCAATAGTTGCACCAATCATCAGTGCTTGTGAAATTGCGCCACCGAGCAAATTCTTCAAAAAGAAGAAGGATGACACCGCTATTGTAAGTATTAACATAAACCTAAAAATCTTTTCCTGTGTAATCGGTGCCTTGTTATCTTTCTTTTCCTTATCTTTCTTTTGTAATAATCCCATTTTGGAGTCCTCCAAATTTTATAAAATCCCTAACTTGTATTGTACCACAAGATATATGGGTTTTCCACTAAAAAAATGGCTATATAAGCCACTTTTTTATCATTATCTGGTCAATCGTTTCTAGATTCTCATCGGAATGTTCGATTTCTCTGGAGAATCGATATAATAACTCTGTCATTTCCTCTAAATTTAGTTTTTTACCATTGGTAAGCCACTTTGCCATCCACAAAAGCTCTATCATCCAGGTACAGTAAACCGCCATCTGTGCCTTTGCAAAAAGCTGTCCATCATACACGCTGCCAGGAAAATAGGTATAAAGGAAATATACCATAATCTGTTCCAGATGAATCTCCATTTCCGGTTTCTCTGATTTCCAAAGGTCAAATTCCTTTTCAACTGAGCAAACTCTTCCTTCATAGAAAAGAACAGCATATTCTGACTCTTGTGAAGCAAATCATCCCATTCTTCACGTAATAATTCCAGTTCATAAATAAGCGGAAACATTTCTTTCGTAAGAATCTCTTCTTCCTGCAGACTTTTCTGTTGCAGGTATTCCCTTACATACTCCTGGGATTTTTCTCTCTTATATTTGGCAATCACCTGGTCACAGGCGAAAAGCTCTCGATGATTGATGCGTCTTTGCATATCATGGGCCATCCCCAGTACGAGTACTGCACGTTCCTTCATTGGAAGATTTCTATTTTGTAAGATATCCATCATCGCAGCTCTGCCATCTTCGATAATAGAATACAAAAATGGGTCGAAATCACCGAATTCCAAAGTTTCCTCTTCCTCCGGATGTTCCTCTGTCACAAATTTTACCGGTGTCATTCGTTCCATCAAAAGACGTGCTACCACAGGGCAGGAAACTGAAAGTGTCACTTCTCTCACACCATCAAATTCTTCTGTATGACGTGGGTAATCCCGACAGGTTTTGCAAAGACTTTCTTCCCCTGCATTCTTATATAAATCACAGAGATTATCCGGATTCAAAAAGGCACAACGTTTCTCATTATCCTGACGAAAACATCCTTCTTCCCAATCCACACAGGACATAACCTTCCAAATATAGTCACCTTTTAGTTTTTTATATTTTTCCAACGATGCATCATCTATTACAATCTGCCAGCCTGCACAACAGGTATCCGGGCATTTGTCTGCGATACATTTAAATTCATTGAAGTAATCTGGTCTTGTGTAAATCATATGGTCACCTTTTCTCTAATGTTGTAGAATTCTGCATCAAATCTGCTAAAGTAATGCCGTCAAAATAATCATTTACCATCTTGTAAAATTCTCTCCACATTGGAAGTGTAGGACATTGTTCAGCTCGTTCACATGGCTTTGCATCGCATCCCAGGCAAGCCACCGGAGCTAAATCTCCTTCTGCCAATCTCAAAATATCTCCTACACGATATTCCTTAGGTTCTTTGACAAGGCGATAACCTCCGCCCTTTCCATGTACCCCTTCTACCAACTTGTTTTTGGTAAGAACTGGCATGATTTTTTCAATATATTTCAAAGATAATTCCTGACGTTTTGCCACATCTTTCATCGGAATATATCCGCCAGAATAATTCTCTGCCAAATCGAGCAGCACACGCAGTGCATATCGACCTCTTGTTGAAATCATCATTCGTGCATTCCTCCCCCGAGACCTTCCATAATACTCTCTGCATAGCGGACCGTTTCCATAGCATCCTTTGCATATTTGTCTGCACCAATCTTGTCTGCATATTCCTGGGTGAGTACAGCACCGCCTACTACCACCTTGCACCAAGGGGCCTTTTCTCTAAGCTGGCGAATGGTCTCTTCCATAGCCGGTACAGTCGTTGTCATAAGTGCACTCAGCCCCACCAATGGTGCATGGAGCTCTACCGTTCTCTCCACAATCGCTTCTGGTGGCACATCTTTGCCAAGGTCTTTCACATCAAAGCCGTAGTTTTCCAAAAGAAGTTTTACAATATTTTTGCCAATGTCATGGATATCTCCATGAACCGTCGCAATAACCACCAATCCTTTTTCTGTAGCATTTTCTTTTCCGCAGACCGCCATATAGTCTTTGATTTTCTCGAACGCACTCTTTGCAGCTTCCGCACTCATCAAAAGCTGTGGCAGGTAAACCTTCTTTTCTTCATAGCCCTTACCTACGATATCCAATGCTGGAATAATTTCATTCTGAACGATACTCAATGGCTCGTTTGTCTGGAGCATACTCTGTGTCAGTTCTCCAGCTTTTTCCTTACGGCCTGAGATGATAGCTTTTTGGAGCTCTGATACAGTGTTCATGTTTGGTTCTATTCTACTATCTATCTGGCTTGAAGCACCGCCCCCTGCATTTGCTACTGGTGCTGCTGGTATAAACTCTGATGCCTTTTCAATATACTGAGCACAGTTCTCATCCATGCCTTTTAATGCTTTGTAGGTATAAAACGTCTTCATCATTTCCACAGAAAATGGATTCATAATCGCCGCGGATAAACCATTTTCCAATGCCAACGCAAAAAAAGTACCATTGATTGCATCACGATTTGGAAGTCCAAAGGATACATTGGATACCCCCAATGAAGTATGGCATCCTAAGGTTTCCTTTATATAATGAAGCGAATCCAAAGTCACTTTTGCCGAATGGATGTCGGAACTGATTGTCATAGCAAGCGTATCAAAAATGATGTCTTTCTTCTCAATGCCATACCCTTCTGCCGCGGCGAGAATTTTCTCTGCAATCGCAATTCTGCCCTGTACTGTATCAGGAATACCACTTTCATCCAGCGTTAGGGCTACCACAAGTCCACCATATTTCTTAACCAGTGGAAATACTGCTTCCATACTCTCCTGTTTTCCGTTTACAGAATTTATCATGGCTTTGCCATTGTAACGACGAAGGGCTGTTTCCATTGCTTTCGCATCGGAAGTATCTATCTGAAGTGGCAAATCGGTCACTGCCTGTAGTTCACATATGGCGGTTTTCAGCATTTCCACTTCATCGATATCTGGCAATCCCACATTCACATCCAGAATGTGCACGCCTTTTTCTTCCTGACGAAGACCTTCACCCAAAATATAATCAATATCACGCTCGATTAACGCCTGTTTGAAGCGTTTCTTTCCAGTTGGATTAATTCGTTCCCCAATAAGAATTGGCTCTTTCTCGAATTTCACTGCATGGGTATAAGAAGATACCATAGCGATATTCTTTGGCTGGATAGCTACTGGTGTCATCTTGTTGGTTTTCGCATATAGATTCTGGATATATTCCGGTGTCGTTCCACAGCATCCGCCAACAACACGTACGCCTTTTTCTACTAAACCAGCTACTTCCTGGGCAAATTCATCTGGTGTAATATCAAAAAATGTCTTTCCATTTTCTGCTTTTGGAAGTCCTGCGTTTGGTTTCAAAATAACTGGAATAGATGCATTGGCAAGAAGCTCTTCCACCACGCCACTGAGCTGTTTTGGTCCAAGAGAACAGTTTGCACCGATTGCATCTGCTCCCATACCTTCTACCATAGCTACCATAGCTGTTGCGTTGGCACCTGTCATCAGTTTGCCGTCTTCCCCATAGGCATTGGAAACCAGTACTGGCAAATCACTATTTTCCTTCGCCGCCAAAAGTGCAGCTTTTGTCTCATAGCTATCATTCATGGTTTCGATAAAAATAAGGTCTGCACCATATTTCACACCTAATTTTACGGTCTCGGCAAACACTGCTACCGCATCCTCAAAATCTAAATCTCCCAATGGTTTTAAAAGCTTTCCCGTTGGTCCAATATCCAAAGCAATGAATTTCTGGGTGTTGCTGGCTTGCATCTGCTGGTGCTCCTACTCCCATTGATTGCGGGCTGCTTTTGCATTTTCAAATGCTGCTTTTATAATTTCTTCCAGTTCTTCTGGTTGAAATTTCAGGCTATTTGCGCCAAAAGTATTCGTAGAAACCACATTGCTGCCTGCCTCATAATAAGCTTTATGTATATTGGCAATCACTTCTGGATGACTAAGATTCCAATGTTCTGGATGTTCCCCTGGCTTCAAGCCGTTTGCCTGAAGCAGTGTTCCCATTCCACCATCCAGGTAGACGATATTATTTTCTAAGTAATTTCTAAAGTTCATCTATACACCTCTGTATTGGCAGTCTGTTTTTTCACAGGCTGCACATTTATTTACACTTTTTTTCTCTGTTTCATCCAAATATGTCTTGATTCCCACAAAAGCCGTTACCGATTTCGATGGCGACATAAGCAGGCTATCATTTAACGATACTCCAATTCGTTTAAAACAGTCTAATATCTGGAAAATGTCTTTTTGGCTTTCCAACGATAAATCTCCATAGCCTGGACTAAATCTCGGTTTTAATGCCACACCCTTTTCTTTTGCCATATCTTCACAAAAGATATCACACAAAGCTTCGATTCGCTCCGCCCCGATGGCCTGAAACAGTAATGCTTTAGATGGAGAGATACGACCATACTTTGCAATCAAACGATCGATTTCCACTCCCAAGGTTGCTGCAAAGAGAATCGCCGTCTTGCAGTCTTTTAGGTTTTTAGCAAGATTTTGAGACTGCATCGTCAAACATCCAAAATCACAGGTTTCCTCTGTGATAGTCACAGGTAACTCTCGGTAACATACCTTATAGCTTAGCTTTCCTCGCACTTCCTTGATACAAGCACGCAAAAGCTGTAAGAGTTCTTCGTCGTAACTCTTACAGCCTGCATATCTTAAGATTTCTTTTTCACAAAAGGGTGGTTCTTGATAAGTTTTTAACATTACACTCATTTTATTTTCCTAAAATATCCGAAAGATTACTCTGAATCTTTTCTGCCACATCTGGTTTATTCATAGAGTACACATGCACGTTCATGATATTATTTGCATACAAATCAATAATCTGATCCGTAGCATATGCAATTCCCGCCTGTTTCATTGCTGCAGGGTCGGAACCAAACTTGTCTACCAGGCTCTTAAATCTCTGTGGCATAAAGGAGCCAGAAAGCTCAATCGACCTTTTTACTTGAGAAGCATTGGTAATTGGCATGATTCCTGGAATCACTGGAACTGTAATGCCTGCCTCACGAATCTTGTATAAAAAGTTATAAAACAGATTGTTATCAAAAAACATCTGAGTGGTGAGGAAATCACAGCCTGCATCTACCTTTTCCTTCAGACGTTTGATATCCTCCTTCTGATTGATACTTTCAGGATGAATTTCAGGATAACATGCACCTCCAATACAAAAGTCTGCATCTGCTTCTTTCAACTCTCGTATCAGTTCAATAGCATGCTGGTAATCCCAATGGCTTCGATCTGCATCCTCAAGTCCTGCCGGAATATCCCCTCTTAAAGCCATGACATTTTTAATGCCCGCAGCTTGGATTTCTGCAATCTTCTGCTGAACCATTTCCTTGCTGGAAGAAACACAGGTAAGGTGTGCCAAAGTAGGAACATCATAAAGTTCCTTGATGTTTTTCGCAATATCCAGAGTATACTTGCTGGTTCCGCCACCTGCACCATAGGTCACGCTCATAAAGGCAGGGTGAAGCTTTGCAATTTCTTCTGTTGCGGTTTTCACACTTTCAAAGCTGGTTTCTGTTTTGGGTGGAAAAACCTCAAAGGATAGTGATAATTTTTCCTGAGTTAGCAAATCTATAATTTTCATCTTTTTTTCCTTCTTTTCGTAATTTCTAATCAATTATACCCCTGTTGGGTAGGTAAATCAAGTGTTTCACATGTGTTTTAGAATCACTTTTTTAAATAAAATATCGACACCTGCATATACAGGTGCCGACGTATTTTTTATTCAGCAAAGAGTTGTGTTGAAAGATATCTGTCGCCAGTATCTGGAAGTAAAACAACGATGGTTTTTCCTTCATTTTCTGGGCGTTTGGCAAGCTGAATGGCTGCACATGTGGCAGCACCAGAAGAAATGCCCACCAATACCCCTTCGCTTTTTCCAATTAATTTGCCAGTTTCAAATGCATCTTCATTGGATACTGTGATGATTTCATCATAAATCTCTGTATTGAGGACCTCTGGAACAAAGCCTGCTCCAATTCCCTGAATCTTATGTGCCCCAGCTACGCCTGTAGATAAAACAGCTGACGAAGCTGGCTCAACCGCTACAATCTTGATATCCGGATTCTTGGATTTGAGATATTCGCCTACACCAGTTACGGTGCCACCAGTACCAACACCAGCTACAAAGATATCTACCTTTCCGTCTGTATCCTCATATATTTCAGGGCCTGTGTTTTCTCTATGCGCTTTTGGATTAGCTGCATTAACAAATTGTCCTGGTATAAAACTATCTGGAATCTCCGCAGCCAATTCTTCTGCTTTTGCAATGGCACCCTTCATACCTTTTGCTCCTTCAGTAAGTACCAGTTCTGCCCCATACGCTTTCATCAACTGACGACGTTCCACCGACATGGTTTCAGGCATAACTATTATGATACGATAGCCTCTTGCTGCTGCGACTGCAGCAAGACCAATACCAGTATTTCCCGAGGTTGGTTCAATAATAACAGAATTTGATTTCAGTTTTCCTGTTCTTTCTGCGTCATCAATCATCGCTTTTGCAATACGATCCTTTACCGAACCTGCTGGATTGAAATATTCCAGTTTTGCAAGAATTGTTGCTTTTAACTCTAATGCTTTTTCTATATGTGAAAGTTCTAAAAGTGGCGTGCTTCCAATAAGCTGATCCGCCGAAGTATAAATTTTAGACATATCAAAATCCCCTTTCACTATTTGATTGCATCAAACCCTTTTTGCAAATCAGCAAGAATATCATCGATATGTTCGGTTCCAATCGAAAGACGAATCGTATTTGGTTTGATATCCTGTTCTTTTAGTTCCTCTTCTGTAAGCTGACTATGCGTTGTCGTTGCAGGATGGATGACAAGGCTCTTTACATCAGCAACATTTGCAAGCAATGAGAATATTTTTAAATTATCAATAAACTTGTGTGCTTCTGCCACTCCTCCTTTAATTTCGAAGGTAAAGATGGAACCGCCACCATTTGGAAAATACTTTTCATACAGTGTGTGATCTGGATGATTTGGTAAAGATGGATGATTTACCTTTTCTACCAGTGGGTGTGCAGAAAGGAATTCGATTACCTTCTTTGTATTTTCCGCATGGCGGTCCAGTCTTAGGGAAAGGGTTTCAGTTCCCTGCAATAACAGGAAAGCTGCAAATGGAGAAATGGTTGCTCCCATATCACGAAGTAATATCGCACGAATATAGGTTACAAACGCTGCTGGTCCAGCGGCATCTACAAAGGCTACACCATGATAGCTTGGGTTTGGTTTTGCAATAGCTGGATATTTGTCACTGGAAGTCCAGTCGAATTTGCCTGAGTCTACGATAACACCGCCAAGTGTTGTACCATGACCTCCGATAAATTTGGTCGCAGAATGTACTACAATATCAGCACCATGCTCAATCGGACGAATGAGATACGGAGTTCCAAATGTGTTGTCCACAACCAATGGGATATTATACTTATGTGCAAGTTCTGCTAACGCATCAATATCTGGAATATCACTATTCGGGTTTCCTAAGGTTTCGATATAGATTGCTCTAGTGTTATCCTGAATCGCATTTTCTACTTCTGTTAAATCATGGATATTTACAAAGGTCGCAGTAATTCCATAGTTTTGAAGTGTGTGTGCTAACAAATTATAACTACCACCATAAATACTCTTCTGTGAAACAAAATGTCCACCATTCTGACCAAGTGCCTGCAATGTATAGGAAATCGCTGCTGCACCAGAAGCAAGTGCTAATGCTGCTACACCTCCTTCTAAAGCTGCAATTCTCTTTTCAAATACGTCCTGTGTAGAATTTGTCAATCTACCATAAATATTTCCTGCGTCCTGCAGTCCAAAACGAGCCGCGGCATGAGCGGAATCATGAAATACATAAGAAGTAGTTGCGTAAATTGGTACTGCGCGAGCATCTGTTGCTGGATCTGGATTTTCTTGTCCTACGTGTAGCTGAAGTGTTTCGAATTTATAATTAGACATAATTACACTTCCTTTCTTTTTATTTACCCACCTTCATAGTAGGTTGGTAGTATTTTAACTCTTTTCTTACTTTTTTGTCAATATTTCTACCAAAATTTTCCGTAAAAAAAGAGACACCTTCTATGAAGTGTCTCTCCAACTTTTTATAAATTTACATAACCATGAAAAAATTCTTATCCTTCCACTACCACATCTTCCAGTCTTTCCTGCAATTCTGCACGATGTCGCATACGTTCATCCCGCATATCCTTTAACACATTAATCGTGCTGGTAATCTGTTCTCTGGTATCCACTGTCTGAGATATCGCATTCTCAATCTTCGTCTTAATATCCCAATCTGTAAAGATATTGTCAAAGAACCAGTCTGCAAATTTAGAAAAATCATCCATTTCAATCTGAATATCACTTTCGATCTGTACGTCCGCCAACTCTGTTTTAAAACGACGAAGTTCATTTCGCAAATCCGAAATCATATCCTGTGCATGGTTCATATGTTCCTGTTTCTGCATATCTACGAATATACTGTCCATGAAAGTATCCAATTCCGCCATCGTGTGTGCTTCGTTTAATTCTGCTGAAATCTTATCTGCCAAATCAAACGCCTTATATCCAACATCCAGTGCTTCTTCCAGTTCAACAATTTCATTACCTAAGGTCGCTAAATCTTTTTCCATCAGCATAATATCATTGGCCTTCTGCGTCGCTTCTTTTTTCAATGCACCTTTTTTCTGCTCATACAAATGCTGATACTCCGTTTCACAGTCTGCAAGCTTCTCCAATTCTTCCTGGCAATAACTCAAATCTGCCAGAATGCCCCCCAAATCACGACGTGCCGCATCATACTTCATCGCTGCCGTATAAGCCTCCTGACGTTCCTTAGAAAGTCTTTCTTCAATACTACCTGACAAAGTAAAAAACAATGCCTTAATTGTCTTGCCCTCCAGCTTATCCACATCCATCTGTTCTTTTTTCTTCACTTCGGCCAGTTCCGCTACCTTTTTTGCCACTTCATTTTCCTGTTTGGAAAGTTCTTTTATCTGTGTCTCCAGACGTTTTTTCTGTGCTCTCTGTCTATGTAATTCCTTTAATTTCTCATCAAAATATGTCATATAAATTCCCTCCTTTGTGTTGAAGCCCATTACACAAATGTTCCTGTACTCATTATATTACATTGACTTTCATTTTTCTACCGTGATATGATTTCTTTAAGAAAACGTTAAGGTTACAAGGGAGGGACTTGTATTATGAATATTTTAGTATTAAATGGCAGCCCGAAGGGCGATTATAGTATTACATTACATACGGTTCTTTATCTAAAAGAGCTCTATCCGCAGGACAATTTTGAAATTCTCCACGTAGGACAAAAAATTCGCAGCTTTGAAAAAGATTTTTCCGAAGCGAAAGCGATGATAGAAAAAGCGGATGTACTGCTTTTCTCTTACCCTGTTTATACATTTATCGCACCATATCAGATGCATCGTTTCGTAGAACTGATGAAAGAAAATGGCGTATCGGTTGAAGGCAAAATCGCCACACAAATCACTACTTCCAAGCACTTCTATGATGTAACCGCACATCGTTACATTCAGGACAATGTTCAGGAAATGGGAATGAAATTTATTCGCGGTCTGTCTGCAGATATGGAAGACCTTCCTACCGAAAAAGGACAGACAGAGGCAAAAAAATACTGGGAACATTTTCACTGGTGTGTAGAACAAGGTATTTTTGAACCATGTTATTTGAAAAACACCGAACCTGTGCATAAAACAGTAGAAATTCCTGCTGACGCATCAACTGCTACAAGCAAGAACGCCGGCAATGTAGTTATCGTTGCTGACCTGACGCCTGACAACAAACAACTTGCAGATATGATAGCTCGTTTCCAAGCGAAATTATCTGTAGAAAGTCGCATCGTAAACATTCAGGAGTATCCGTTCAAAGGTGGATGTATTGGCTGTTTCAACTGTGCGACTGACGGTATCTGCATTTATAAAGACGGCTTCGACAACTTTTTGCGTGAAGATATTCAAAAAGCGGATGCTATCATTTATGCATTTTCCATCAAGGATCACTCCATGGGTACTCGCTTTAAGATGTACGATGACCGTCAGTTCTGTAATGGTCACCGCACCGTAACCATGGGCATGCCAATCGGCTATCTCATCAGTGGAAATTACTCGGAAGAACAGAACCTCCAGATGATTTTGGAAGGACGAGCACAGGTAGGCGGTAATATTCTGACTGGTATTGCAACAGATGAATTTGCACCAAATGAAACGATCGACCAGGTAGTTGCATCACTAGAATATGCTTTGGAACATAAAAACACGCAACCACAAAACTTCTATGGCGTAGGCGGTATGAAAATCTTCCGTGATTTGATTTATCAGATGCAGGGTATGATGAAGGCTGACTATAAGTTCTTCAAATCCCATGGACAGTTTGACTTCCCACAGAAGAAAAAGGGTACGATTATTGGCATGTATTTGGTAGGTGCAATGCTTTCTAACAAAACACTCAAGGCTAAAATGGGTAACAATATGAACGAAGGCATGGTTGCTCCATATCGAAAAGTAATTGAAGACTTGAAGAAATCAAAATAATAGAAAGGTGATTTTATGAAATACGTTACACTTGGAAAAACTGGACTTAACATCTCCCGTCTCGGATTCGGTGGCATACCGATTCAAAAGGTTGACGCAGAAACTACCCGCACATTAATAAAAGCCATGGCAGACAAAGGCATCAACTATATCGACACTGCCAGAGGATATACCGTCAGTGAAGAATTTTTAGGCTATGCATTAGAAGGCTTGCGTGACAAATTCGTCCTTGCTACCAAGAGCATGTCTCGTACCAAAGATGCCATGGCCACTGATATTGATATCAGCTTACATAACTTAAAAACAAATTACATTGATTTGTATCAGGTGCATAACCCTACACTGGAACAGTTAGAACAGGTTGTTGCTCCCGGTGGTGCTTTGGAAGCACTTATCGAAGCCAAAGCTACTGGAAAAATTGGCCATATTGGCCTCACTTGTCATACGGTAGGCATCTTTGAAAAAGCACTTCAATACGACTGGGTGGAAACTATCATGTTTCCATACAATATCATCGAAAATCAGGGCGAAGAACTCATGCGTAAGTGTACCGAGAAAAACATTGGTTTTATCGTAATGAAGCCACTGGCTGGTGGTGCTATCGATGACCCGGAACTGGCACTTCGTTACATCTGTGCAAACACAGACGTTTCTGTAGTCATTCCAGGGATGTATGATGTGAAAGAAATCGAGCAGAATCTCGCAGCCGTAGAAAATGATGCACCATTTACCGAAGCAGAGCTTCAGAAAATGGAAGACATCCGCCAATCCCTTGGCACGAATTTCTGTCGTCGCTGCAATTACTGTCAGCCTTGCTCCGCAGGTATCGGCATTTCCGCCTTCTTCATTTTGGAAGGCTACTATGACCGTTACGGCTTACAGGATTGGGCCAAAACCCGCTACGATTCCACACCTATCAAAGCCAGTGCTTGTATCGACTGTGGTGCCTGCGAACCTAGATGTCCTTACAATCTGCCAATCCGCCAGATGTTGAAGGGAATTGTGGAGAAGTTTGAAAAATAAGTATTATTAACCAAAAGGAGAGACTCTATATGAGCCTCTCCTTTTTCATTAAACTATTTATTTGCTTTTGCAGCCTTCTTAGCTTCTTTTGCAGCTCTCTTCGCTACTTTTGCTTCTAATCTCTGTGCTTTGTTCATTCCTGTCCAAAGTCTGCGTACTGCCATAAATGCCAATACATCGAGAGCAAGGATTACTACAGCGATTACATAAAGTGCAATCTGCCAGCCTGCTAATACATTCTTAACTACAGTATCTTTGTCAACACCATTCATAGCATTAGAGTTTGCAATTACATATAAGTATCTATGCATTGCCTGTCTAGCATTTGTCATAACTGTAGCGGTAAGTTCTTCATCAGATAACTGCCACATATCCTGGCCTGTACATAACCAGATATCGTTACCTGCTGCAAGACCTTCACGGATATCACAGTAAGCAAAGGATGCGAAGGATGTCTGGTCTGTGATTACAAAGCCTTCATATCCCCATTCGTCACGAAGAATGTTTGTCATGATGCCTTCGTGTCCGCCAATCCAACGTCCGCCAACACGGTTCATACTGCTCATGATTCCCCAAGCATTGCCATCTTCTACACACATCTGGAATGGTAATAAGTAAAGTTCACGAGCTGACTGTTCATTACAGAACATCGCTCCACCGATACGGTTGGTTTCCTGATCGTTAATTGCGAAGTGTTTGATTGTAACGATACCGCCCTTTGACTGGAATGCCGCAGTTTCAGCAGCACCCATTACACCTGAGAGGAATCCGTCTTCAGAATAGTATTCGAAGTTTCGTCCACTCATCGCGGTTCTATGAATATTCATCGCTGGTGCATACCAAACAGTTACATCACTGGAAAGAGAATCTTCCCCAACTAATTTACCTCTTGCTTCAGCCAAATCTACGTTCCATGTAGATGCCAAAACAACCGCTGGTGGATAACCCATACAGTTGATATTACCACCTGCTAATGTGCTGGAAATACCAGCAGGACCATCCTTGTGAACTACGCCTGGTACACCTTCATCTTCGATGGCTGTTGTACCATATCCAGCATGACTGATATACTGGTATAATTCATTTTTGTCAAACTGATCTAAATATGCATCCCACTTTGGATCATCATATGGAACGCCAATCATGTCTGCTAATTTGAGTTCGCCATATTCTTCGCTAACTACGTCAAATGCTGGCATCTGGGCATTTTCATCTTCTTCAATAACAATCTTTAATGCCTCGATTAATGCTTCTGGAGCATCCCACTGTCCTTCTGCATAAACAGTTGGCCATGTTCCGGTCCAGTCACTTCTGCTTAAGTATTTGAACTCAGTGTCATATGCTTTGATATCCACGTCTTCCATCTGATTTTCGATGGTGTTACCTGTATGTGCTGTAGCATATGTAGTTGTATCTAATTCCTTCTGCACATATGTATATACCATAGAACGATTACCAATGTTCATTGGAATCGGATTTATCTGAGAGCTAGTCGTAGCATCTCCCTCCACGATTAAACTCTTTGCTGCAAGAATATTATTCAACGCATCATGTGCATTTTCGCCTGCTGCCAAGTAGTAATTGCCAGCTTCTACGATATATGTACCATAGCCATATGCATCATAAGATTTCATCAATTCCTTTGGAACTACTACTTCCACTACTTCTGATGCACCAGCTTCTAAAAGGTTTGTCTTTTCATATCCAACCAATTCAACGGCAGCTTTTTCTAACTGGTTTGCTTTGTCATAATCTGTGTATGGCTTCTGGATATAAATCTGAACAGTTTCCATACCAGCTACTTTACCAGTATTGGTTACTTTTACGGATACCGTAAAGCTATCTGCATTTTCTGTTACTGTATAGTCAGACCATTCGAAAGTGGTATAAGAAAGACCATAACCAAATGGGAACTGTACCTGCTCATCATAGTTAAAGTTTTCTACTTTTTCATTTCCTAAAACGACGTCTTCGTAACGTGTTTCATAATAGCGATAACCTACATAGATGCCTTCTTCGTAAACAATGTATTTATTTCCAGCAAATTCATCACTATTGGTAATCGTATAATCACCAAGATTTACTGCCGATGGAGCTTCTGTTGGTTTGTAGCTCCATGTATCTACGGTATTACCAGATGGGCTTACGGTACCATTTAATACTTCACCGATGGCATACGCACCTTCCTGTCCAGTAGCACCTACCCAAAGACATGCATCAATCGCATAGTCATTTAATACAGACAAATTCATTGGGTTTGTTACATTCAACATAAGTACAACTGTTTCGAAATTGTCGCATGCGTACTTAATCAAGTCTTTTTCTTCTTTTGAAAATTCCAAATAATCTGGTGTTAAATCAACACTTTCACTACCACTACGACCAACCACAATAATCGCTGCGTCATTGTAGTCCTTCATACTTGCAAGTGCTTCCTCGGAATATACATTCATTGGAACTTCATTAACCGCGAAACCACCTTGACCAGTTACATCTGGTACTTTTTTACGATAGGCTGCACCGTCTCCTTCGGTATAGAATTTCCAAAGAGTTTCATTTACCTGGAAATCATTTTCTTCTAATACCGTCTTCAAATCATCTACCTGAGAGGTGTCGATAGAACCAGCTCCAGCACCGCCGTATACCAGGTCAACTGAGCACTGTCCTAAAAGACTGATTTTGGCTCCTTTTGCAAGAGGTAGGGCATTGTTCTCATTTTTCATAAGAACCATACCTTCTCTTTCAATCTGGATACTAAGTTCTGTTGCTGCTTTGTCTACCTCTTCTGCTGACTTATAGTCAGAGGTAAAATACTGTGGATTGCTTCCACCTTCTGCTGTAAACGTAGTCTGTCCCATGAACATGGATACCATGTTGGCATAGTTGTTTGCCAAAGGAATCGCTACTGCTACAACAACTGTCAGGAGTACCATAACAAATGCTAAAATGACTGCCACGAAACGTCTAGCTATGGTTCCTAAAATTTTTTTGATTTTCATAAAAACCCCCCTTTATTTTTGTTCCCCTTCTGGGAAAATAATTTTAAACACAAAGAAAAATACTACCATGGAAATACCACCCATAAGCACCGTAGTTCCGATGTTGTAAATCCAAGTAGGTAGCAAAACACTTGCTACTGCTACCCATACACAGTTGATTGAATTTACCACGAAAGTAATCACTACCCATGCGATAAAATACCACATAGCCTGGTAAAATACATTTCCTTTACTGCGGAAGGTAATATTTCTCTGAAGTGGGAAATTGATGACCTGTGCTAGGAATGAACCTACCAGCATAGCGATAAGATAGCCTAAGCCACCACCGATTGCTACATTTCCTGCTGCATCATAAACCACATCATACCCAATCGCATTCCATGTAAAGTCAATTCCAAACAAACTTACCGGAATAGCAGGCCAGCTCCATTCAGTTCCCGCCAATTCTAACCCAAGCATATTTGGAAGGAAAGCATATATAATATACTGAATCACTGTTACCAGGTTACTGAAGATGAAGAAAAGGCCGCCCTCACGCACCCATTTGGATGCCTTTGGGTGTGATTTTTCAAAATTAGTCCACCAATTTTTTAATGCTTCCATACTACGCTCCTTTTATGAATCCGCTGATAACTTTTCCAAGTCCCTTAAAGAAATGACCATTTGCAATTTCTGTGATACCATACACCATCTTCATATTTACCATGCCGCCTGTCATACGGGAAATACCACGGATAGGCATATTGTAGATAAATAAAATGTCTAAGTTTGGTTCTCCCTTTGCCATAGCCTTGTCCAGCTGACCTTTTAACACCTTATATACCAATCTGCACAGACCACTCTTTGCATAATAGAACTGGCAAAAGGCATCGTTAATGCCTATTTCACCACTCCAACTACCATCTGGGATTTCTTTTCCATAGAGTGATTTAAATTCATCATCGCTTACATTTGCAATATTTCCTGCAAAATAAGTAGAAAGTGAAGCCTCACTATAAGGACCTTCTTTCACTGTACCAGCGATATTCACATCGGTCTCGAGTTCAATTTCATTTGCATTGCGTGCAACCATAAGACGATATGTTCCGCTTTCTACTTCCCATGTATTGGTACGCACATCAAAGAATCGGAAGGTCTTGTCATCAAATGGAATCACTACTTCCTTCTCTTCTCCTGCAGCAAGTTTTACACGTGCGAAGCCTTTTAACTCACGAACTGGACGGAATACGGTGTCAGAGGTCATTCCAACATAGAGCTGTGGAACTTCTACACCATCTCTATCTCCAGTGTTTTTGATGGTGAAACGAACCTCCTGTTCATTTGCTGTGATATTGCTGTATGCAAAGGTTGTATAGCTTAAACCATATCCAAATGGATATGCGACTTCTTTTCCAACTGTGGTGTAATAACGATAGCCCACATACAAGCTTTCACGGTATTCACTGCTACGCTCCTTGCTTGGATAATATGCGTAAGCTGGTGTATCTTCGTAATGAAGTGGATAGGTTTCGTTCAAACGACCGGATGGATTTACTTTACCTGTCAATACGTTCAGCATTGCAGAGGCACCAGCCTGACCACCTAAATATCCCTGCACAATAGCCTTCACCTTATCAGCCCAAGGCATTTCGATTGGAGAGCCTGCGGATAAAACTACGATGACATTCTCATATTTTTCCGCCAAAGCATCGATGAGAACATTCTGTGCTTCTGCCATCTTCATATTGGTTCTATCTAAGCCTTCTGCTTCGCCGATTTCATCCAAACCTGCAAACACAAGTACTGTTTCCGCTTCTTTTGCTGCTTTTATAGCTGTTTCAACAAGCTGTGCATCAGGCTTTGCATTACGTTTGTAGCCCTGTGCAAAGCTAACCATATGTAAACCAGAGTCCTCTATGCAAGTAAGGATACTTTCTGGTTCCTTGCTTGGATTTACCAAGGAAGATCCTGCCCCCTGATAACGTGGAGTCTGGGCAAAGTCTCCAATAATCGCTACTTTTGTTTTTTCTGCTAATGGAAGGATATTTCCCTCATTCTTTAACAGAACGATGCCTTCTTCTGCTGCTTTTCTTGCAAGAGCATGGTGAGCCTCCACATCATATGCCTGATACTCCATAGAGCTGTCTTTGATGCCATACTGCTCTCTAGCTTTATTTGCACCTTCATGAGTAGTAAAAATCACATCCAAAAGCTCATCTAAACGCTGATCTAATTCCTCTTCTGTCAGCACACCTTCTGCAATTCCTTTGAGGATTTCCTTCTGTCCAGTTTTGGTGGTACCAGGCATTTCGAGATGCGAACCATGTTTTACCCCAAGTGCATGGTCATTACTTGCACCCCAGTCAGAAACCACGTAACCATCAAAGCCCCACTCATCTACGAGGATTTCCTGTAAAAGATGCTTATTTTCGTTGGCATATACACCATTTACTTCATTATAGGAAGACATGATGGATTTCGCCTTGCCCTCTTTTACTGCGATTTCAAATCCAGTCAAATAGATTTCACGAAGGGTTCTTTCATCTACTACAGAGTTCATCGCCATACGACGAAGCTCCTGACTATTCACTGCAAAGTGCTTTGGACATGCGGAAATACCATAGCTTTGAATCCCTTTTACATAAGAAGCTGCCATTTTACCTGCATGGTATGGGTCTTCGGAAAAATATTCAAAGTTACGACCACAAAGAGGACTTCTCTTGATATTAAGTCCAGGTCCTAAAATGACATGCACACCCATGGAAACGGCTTCTTCTGCCAAAGCTTTACCGATTTCTTCCCCCAGGCTTTCATCCCAGCTATTGGCAATTGTCGCTGCTGTTGGAAAACATGTAGCAGGCATACTTGCATTTAGTCCTAAATGATCGCCCACTCCCGATGGCTGGGTACGCATACCATGAGGGCCATCAGACATCATCATGGATGGAATTCCATACTGTGGAAAATCCTGTGTCTGCCATGTGTTTTTTCCAGACATCATAAGGGCCTTATCCTCTAGTGACATCTTATTTATGATTTTTTCATATTTTAATCCCATATTGCCCATCTCCTTTTTCTATCTACTATATCCATTTTAACACAATTTTTCTTTCTTAAACTATCACAATATAACGATTTTTGTTTGATTTGTTTTATTCTAACAAGAAAAAAACGACAAGTCATGACTTTTACATAACTCGTCGTTTTTTTAACATAAATTGCAAATTTATCCCTCAATTTCCCCTCTACGCTCTTTCAACTCCTTTGTTACCTGATCCTTAAGTTCCTGTGGATACTTGATGAAAAGAAGTGGAATGATGTAAAGTGCTGCACCGATTGCTGGTCCTAACATAAACAATGGCCAAATCCATGTGTTAAATGCGTCAGAAAGCGGTGCACCTGCTGCGATAGCTTCTGCGTCATATGCTAAGAACGTAAGTAATGCACCGGCGATTACTGTATTTAATGCATTGGAAATCTTGTCACAGAAGGTCTGGGCTGCAAAAGTGATAGCCTCTGCTCGTTTGCCCGTCTTCCATTCCATGTAGTCGATGGAATCGCCCCAAAGTGCAGTTCTCGCAATACCAAACATACTGCCAGGAATACTACCGATACCGAATAATACCATAGAAATCCAAATACGGTTGCCTTCAAATCCAACCAAGAATGCTGCCACACGCATTACTACAGTAAGTACGTTTGCTGCAATAAGCACGTTTCTCATACCGCCGATTCTCTTTGAAATCATCGTGGTAAAGAACATACCTGCACCAGTAAACATATATGCAAATGCATAGAACATGGTCATAATGGTAAGACCACCCATTTCCTGCCCGAAAAGGGTAGCGGTTACTTTATGTTCGAAGAAGTATGCGGCTGGCACTGTCAGTGATAAACCATTTAAGATATTTCCTAAAAGAACCAGCATAACGATTTTGTTCTCGAAAAGCATCTTCAAGTTTTCTTTAAAAGATGTGGCAGTAGCTTCCTCAGTTGCCTGAATACGTTCCTTTGCGTTGGCAGACAGCATAGAAAGTGCCATACCACCGATACCAAAGATAACTGCTGCCCCAAAGTAAATATCCTTTTTCGCAACACCCTGCTGCATCAAAGCATCCATTACCGTTGGGAAGATACCTACCATAGCAAAACCGAAGGCTGCCACGATTCTACCCCACTGAGAAATCTTTTCACGTTCGTCTGGCACATCCGTCATAACAGAAGTCATACTCCACATGGATACGTCCTGTACGGTAAAAATCATATCGTATGCCAAATAGAAAATCAGTATGTAAATCGCTTTTGGAATATCTCCTTCAAATCCCCAATCGGTAAAGAGCATTACGATGATAATACCAATAAAGATAGGTGTCGCACGTAACAGTGGACGGAATTTCTCGCCATTTTTGAAACGATGCCTGTCGATGACTGTACCGATGACTGGGTCATTCACGGAATCCCATACTCTCGCAATACCAAGCACCAAACCGATGATGATACCATCCACGTACAAAACATCGGTACAGAAATTCATAAACCAGTTCATCATCAAAGCACATGCCAGGTTTTGTCCATAAATACCCATGCAGTAAAGCCAGGCTTCTTTTTGCCCTACGCGGCCACCCTGCATAAACATTTTCTTATTCATAAAAATCCCCCTCCTAAAATCACGTCCCATCTGCCCCCACAGATGCGGAATATATATGTATATTATATCATAAAACCGCTTTTATACAATGAAAAACCGGCCTGGATTTCTCCAAGCCGGTCCTTCTATATAAAAAACGTATGCTAAGGGATATTCGGGTCAACTGAATTTATCAGTGTCATGATTTCATACGTTTTTTATCGGATACTACTGGTTGTCTTTCTTGCTATCTTTAAGACCAACACACATTGGGATTAAGAAAAGTAACATTACGATACCTACGACTCCCACGATGATACCAATCATCATCATTCCTTCAAAAGCCATAATCATAGCCATACCAGCACCAAGTACTAAGGATGAAAGTACACCATAAGCAACTTTTCCAACTACTTTTGCGTTTACTTTGATCGGAGCTGCACCAGACATTTTTCTATATACAAGAACTGTTATTAACAATACTACTAAACCGATTGCTGCACAGATAACACCTGTGTTAAACATATTCCATTCTGGAAGTAAGCACATGCACATTCCGAGTGAGAAGAATAATCCTCCAACTACACCTAAAACTAATGTAATAAAATTTTTCTTTTCCATGATTTTAATCTCCTTTATATATCTGTTTTCTTGTTACCTCTTTATAAATCTATACTAAATCAGTTATTTTTCTGAATTGTTTTTGAAATGTTTTTATTTTGTTAAAATAAATTAATTATCCAATGAAATCTCATTGCTGAGCGCGATAATTTGATTTGCGATTTTTGCTCTCTGGTTTTCCGTAATTTTCTTATATAATGGGAACGCGATTCCTGCGATTACCATACCAATGAGCCCAATAATTACACCACCTACAAACATTCCCATACTGGTGTTCCAAACCATAGTGCAGCACATGCCTACACCAAGAAGTAATGTTCCGATAATTCCTACAGAGATGGAAGCCATCTGCCCAGGCTTTTCTGCCTGCTTATCTAATTTGATAAGCTGCTCCATTTTGCTTTCCTGTTTTGGAAGGTATTTATTTCGAATTCGTGCTACTTCTTCCTGCTCTTTTGCGGAATAAGTAAACTCGAAGGTTTCATTATTTACTACATAATCTGCCATTTCTATTGCCTCTTTCTTTTTGTATTTCCTTTTGTTAAGCGGGGTTGTTTCCTCTTGATGATGCTATAATACAGGGGAGTTATTTGGGAAATGTTCGTGAAATGTTAAAGTTTTGTTAAATAAGGGGAATTTTAACTAAAATGTACCCATAGATGTGGACACTCAAAAATGTACTTGTATGCTCCCTATTAGGACAAGATTGGCTCCTTCTTTAATATCTGGATGCAAAAAACCAGTGGCGTCACGCAAGTGATACCACTGGTCATTGATTTTCTTTATGCTTTTTTATACTTCTTTACGAAAAATGCTGCTATAAGTGCAATTACTCCACAAGCTAAGAGCCAACATGCCTTCCATGTATTATCTATATCGCCAGTTTCTGGTGCAGTTACGCCATCAGAATCCGGTGTTTCCATTGCATTATCATCAATGATGATGACATATTCAGAAGCATGGCTAAAGGTAAGTTCTACTGTACCATCTGCTGCAATTTTATCTTCACAAATAAATTCAAGCTCTCCTGTTGTTTCATTGTAGTAATATAAATTAGCAAACAGTCCGGCATTCTTTGCTTCCATGTTCAGAGAAAGAACTGCCTTAAATCCAAACTCTCCATCATATGACAGGCTTACATTCATAGAAGATTTTTCACCCGATACTTTATTGATTACATCAACTGGAATGGTATCATTTGCTTCTGCTCCTACTTTAATTCCAAAGTCAATATCAGCTACATTATCCGATGTAATTTCCTTACCATTTACGCTCCATGTAATTCCATTACCCATATCAAATACGATGGTTACATCTTTTCCTTTGATGTCATCAAATACATCGCCCGGAACTACAGTTGTACCGTTCATATCTACAGTAACAGTATCTCCGTCTTTTGCAGTTTCTACTTCATCACGAATGACATCCCAGCCTTCTTTTCCTTCATCGTCCTTGATAAATGGCTTATCGGAATCATCAACAAGTTTGTCAATCGCTTCTGTGTATGTGTCTCCACAACCAGAACAGGTATATGTCATTTCACCTTCTTCTGTTGTTGTAGGCTCTTTGGTTACTTTACCTGTATAGTTGTGTTTGCTGCTGTCTACAGAGCCATACTCTTTACCGCAGACACTACATACTGCTTTCTTTGTGCAGGTAGCCGTGCCGCCTTTATGGTCTGCTAATGGAATCTCCGTACCGGTTTTAATACATTCTTCGCAGTCCGTACAA
>JAFUPI010000031.1 GCA_017481285.1 Agathobacter sp.
AAATATAAATTTGTCGACGCCCTTATTTTTATATTTCGAAATATATATGTCTCTGTATTTTGCGTGCATTTTCTCTCAGTTAAGAAAAACGCTTTATTTCTAAGAAGCCCTCTGCTTGCTTTTATGATTTATTCTGTCTGTCAAAAGTTTTACAATCTGCGCCACTTTGTCCGTGTGCAAAAGGACACCCTTACGAGTATTTCGAAGTTTCTCTTATGTGGGCAGGATTATAAAATGTCATGAGCCATGCAAACTGTCTGAGGTGCCGTACTTGCACCGAGTTTTTGCATGGCTCATGTAATATCAATTTTATAAGACGGCCCACATTAGAGAAACAGAAATAGGAGTACGGTGTCTGTTGCACAACGGACAAAGTGGTGCAGATAGTAAAAGCTATGCCAGACACAAAATTTAAGCAAGCAGAGTGTTTCAAGAAAATAAACGCGTTTTCCTTAAAGGTTCGAAATTCCCTAGAAGACACAGAGACATATTTTATTTCAAAAAGTAACATAAGGCATCGTCAAACCGGTATTTGGAGCCCTCTGCTTTGTGAATGAAATGCTGATATTTTTGCCTTTTCCAAATGCCCATAATAAGCTATAATATATGTATATGTGTTTCCATACATATACTTATTGAGATAGAGGTTATTATGAATCAGAAAGTTTTTAAAACATTAGAGTATTATAAAATTTTAGAACAGCTCGCAGGTTTTGCTGCTGCACCAGAGACCAAGAAACGAATTGAAGAGCTGGTGCCATCCACAAACATCGAAGAAATCAATCATTTACAGGAAACCACTGCAGATGCCTTAAGTCGCATTTATAAGAGTCAGCGTCTCTCTTTTGCTGGACTCCACAATATCAACGGTTCTTTGAAACGCCTTTCGATTGGCGGTTCTTTGAACACCGTAGAATTATTGCAGATTAGTTCTCTTTTGGAAGTTGCAAAACGTGCCAAAGCTTATGATCGTTCTGAGCGTGCAGATGAGAAAACGGATTCCTTGAGCGAACTTTTCGCACAGGTTGAACCGCTGACACCTCTCCACGAAGAAATCAAACGCTGTATTTTAGGCGAAGAAGAAATTGCTGACGACGCAAGTCCTACACTGTCTAAAATCCGCAAATCTATCCGTGGAATGAATGACCGTATCCATGCACAGCTTTCTTCTCTTATGAACAATGCAACCACAAGAGAATACCTGCAGGATGCAGTTGTTACCATGCGTGATGGCCGCTACTGTCTTCCCGTAAAAGCAGGCAACAAAGCTTCTATTCCTGGTATGGTACATGACCAATCCTCCTCTGGCTCAACCGTTTTCATCGAGCCAATGGCAGTAGTTAATTTGAACAATGAACTGAAAGAACTTTTTATAAAAGAAAAAGATGAAATTAACGTAATTTTAGCGAAATTGAGCGAGATGGTCGCTAACTACGAAATGGCACTTGCCAATAACTGGACGGTTCTTTCGGAACTAGACTTTATTTTTGCAAAGGCCGCCTTAGCAAAATCATATAATGGTGTAGCACCTACCTTTAACGAACGCGGCTACATCAACATTCGAAAAGGCCGCCATCCATTGCTGGACCCGAAAAAAGTTGTTCCAATTGACGTGTACTTAGGCGATACTTTTAAACAGCTTATTGTAACAGGACCAAATACCGGTGGTAAAACCGTTAGTTTAAAAACCGTGGGGCTTCTTACACTTATGGGACAGGCCGGCTTGCACATCCCAGCAGGCGACCGTTCGGAACTGGCTATTTTCGAAGAGGTTTTTGCAGATATTGGAGATGAACAGAGTATTGAACAAAATCTTAGTACCTTTTCTTCTCACATGGTAAATATCGTAAACATTTTAGAGAAAGCAGACGATAGAAGTCTGGTGCTTTTTGATGAATTGTGTGCAGGAACGGATCCAACAGAAGGTGCCGCTTTGGCGATTTCCATTTTACACAAGCTCCACCTATATGGTGCCACTACCATGGCAACCACCCATTATAGCGAGTTGAAGGTTTATGCACTCACCACTGAAGGCATCGAAAATGCATCTTGTGAATTTGACGTAGAAACCTTAAGTCCAACCTACCGCCTTCTCATTGGTATTCCTGGAAAAAGTAATGCCTTTGCCATTTCCTCAAAACTTGGATTAGATGATTCTATCATTGAAGATGCCAAAACACGTCTTACAAAAAAAGATGTGGAATTTGAGGATGTACTTTCCAATTTGGAAGCTAGTCGAATTACAATTGAAAAAGAACAGTTAGAAATCAATCAGTATAAAGCGGAAATCGAAAACTTAAAGAAGCAATTAGAAAGCAAACACGAACGCTTAGACCAGTCAAAAGAAAAGATTTTACGCGAAGCCAACGAAGAGGCACTTCGCATTATCAAGGAAGCGAAAGATTTAGCCGATGAAACCATCCGCAATTTCAACAAGTACGGACAAGGACTCGGCGATATGAGTCAAATGGAAAAAGAACGTACAAATCTTCGCAACAAAATGTCAGAGAAAGAAAAGAAACTGACCAGCATCAAAAAGCAGGAAGTCAACCACAAGGCTCCAAAAAAACTTCGCATTGGTGACACCGTAAAAGTTCTTTCCATGAACTTAAAAGGCACTGTGCATACCCTTCCTGATGCAAAAGGAAATCTTTTCGTGCAGATGGGCATCTTACGTTCTCAGGTAAATATCAGCGACTTAATCCTAATGGACGAGGATGTACTTTCCCCAACCAAAAAATACGGAGGCAGCACCAGCAAACTCAAAATGAGTAAATCCGCTACTGCTTCTACCGAAATCAAATTAATTGGTATGCGCGCAGACGAAGCCATTGCAAAACTGGACAAATATTTAGACGATGCTTACATCGCACACCTTCCTTCCGTACGTATCGTACACGGCAAAGGAACTGGCGCTCTTCGTGATGCAGTACATCAGCATTTGAAACGCCAAAATTATATTAAGAGTTATAAACTGGCAGAGTTCGGCGAAGGCGATGCAGGTGTAACCATCGTGGAATTCAAATAAAGGAGGATTAACATGGCGACAAAAACCAAAATTCTCATTGTAGATGATGACAACAATATTGCAGAGCTCATTTCTCTGTATTTAACAAAAGAATGCTATGACACAAAAATTGTAAATGATGGAGAAGAAGCTCTTACCGCGTTTGACTCCTATAATCCAAATATGATTTTACTGGATTTGATGCTTCCCGGCATCGATGGATATCAGGTATGCCGCGAGGTGCGTACGAAATCCAATGTACCAATTATCATGCTTTCTGCTAAAGGCGAAATCTTCGATAAGGTTCTTGGACTGGAACTTGGTGCAGATGACTATATCATGAAGCCTTTTGACTCCAAGGAACTTGTCGCACGTGTCAAAGCTGTACTTCGCAGATATCAGCCTGTCAAAACAATTACAGCACCAACATCTGCCACGAAATGTGTAGAATATCCAGATTTAGTGGTAAACCTTTCCAATTATTCTGTTATTTATAATGGAAATCAGGTCGACATGCCTCCAAAGGAACTAGAACTTCTCTACTTCCTGGCAGCTTCACCAAACCAGGTATTTACCCGTGAGCAGCTTCTCGACCACATCTGGGGCTATGAATACATTGGTGACACCCGTACCGTTGACGTTCACGTAAAACGTCTTCGTGAAAAAATCAAAGACCACGACAAATGGCAGCTTTCTACCGTATGGGGTATCGGATACAAATTTGAGGTTAAATAATGAAACGAAAATTGCACTTAAAACTATTGGCCTGCTATCTGGTTTTCGCAGTTCTCGCCATCGGATTGTTAAGTACTCTTACACAAAACATGACCGATCAATTCCTGCGAGAAAATGAGGCACAACAGATGTATCGAGAATCCACCTTGATGGCATCTGATTTAAAAGAAGTTTTTATCGAAGGCTCCACTGAACTAAAGGATATACGCCAAAGCCTGGAAGCTGCCGCAAAATATATGTCAGCAGAAATCTGGATTATTGACATACATGGAAATCTCTATTTCGATTCCAATACCTCCATTGTGCAAACCTATGCAGAGCTAGGTGAACCCAAGGTATTGGAAGGTTTCAATATTCAGGATTTTGGAAACAGTTACTATCAGACAGGCAAATTTTATGATAGCTTTCGCGAAGATACCCTGACTGTATTTTCAACAATCACCAATAATTATAAAGTCCAAGGCTATGTATTAATCCACAAGCCAATGACAGAAGTTTTGGCACAGTCCACAGGAATCGTGGATATTGCCTTCCTCTCGGTAACAATTGTGTTGATTTGTGCAGCAATTCTTTTGGTAGTCTTTAACTTTATTGTTTATAAGCCAATCCAAAAGATTACCAATGCTGCAGAACAATATGCCAGAGGTAATTTCTCTCAAAGAATTGCTATAGACTCCAATGACGAAATTGGATATCTTGCAAACACCTTAAACTACATGGCGACGGAATTGGATACCTTTGAAGAAGAACAGCGCAAGTTCATCTCCAACATTTCCCATGACTTCCGTTCTCCACTGACCTCTATCAAGGGCTATATCGAAGCCATGATAGACGGCACGATTCCAGTAGAAATGCAGGAAAAATATTTAAATATTATCTTATTTGAAACAGAACGTTTGAACAAACTTACTCATAATATTTTGGATTTGAATCAATTTGGAAATCGTGGCATGTCTTTAGATATCACAGAGTTCGATATCAATCAAATGATACGAACCACTACCATGACATTTGAAGGCGTATGCAACAAGAAAGGATTATCCTTTGATTTGCTTTTGACTGGTTCAGAGTTGTTCGTTAAGGGTGACATGGGCAAAATCCAGCAGGTTCTTTATAACCTGATAGACAACGCGACCAAGTTCTCCAACAACAATACTTCCATTACCATCGAAACCAATATTCGAAATGAAAAGGTACTGATTTCTGTGAAAGATACCGGCATTGGCATTCCAAGTGACAGTACGAAAAAAATTTGGGAACGTTTTTATAAGACAGACCAGTCTCGTGGTAAAGATAAAAAAGGCTCAGGCCTTGGCCTTGCCATCGTAAAAGAAATCGTGCAGGCACACAATGAGAATATCAACGTAATCAGTACAGAAGGTGTAGGTACAGAGTTTATCTTTACCTTACCACTGTCGGAGAAAGAAGTATAATTTAATAGGAGAACATACTATGGGATTTTTAGGAACAATACTTTACAATATCAAAAACATGAAAAAAGCCCAAAATATTCGAAACATGAACATGGATGATTTGCTTGCTTTAGATGACGATAATTTCTTTGATGCCATTGAATGTGTTTGCGAAGATGCCGTATACGACATAAATGCTCCGGAACTAACCGAAGCACAGATATTTGTGTACTCACTGAATCGATTTGAAGCCGAAGTAAACAATGGTGGATTATGCCAGTTTTTTGTTAATTCCAGTAGTGAATGTGCACCTTATATCAGCAAAGCACTTGATGCCATCGGTGCTAACGATTTAAAAACTCTTTTCGATCGTTTTATTGAAGAAAACAATATTGATGTAACTGATTTATCCTCCTTTAAAATCGACGATGTGAGCCAGTATGAGGAGCAAACAGAGCGATTCGACTTTGACAGCTTTGATGAAAAATTCTATATGAGCTATGATTTCCACCGGCAAATCATAACCTACGCAAGAAAGAACATCGAGCAGATTATAAAGTAACACCACAGGCAGAAGACGTTACACACTTTAGAAAAGGTAAGAAAACCCCTATAAACAATCATTTTAGAAGCCTTACGCCAGTACAGCGATAAAATGATTGTTTATAGGGGTTTTCGTAGTTTATTTAAATATTACTCCACGTCTTCTTCCTGTGGTGCCACACTTGCGATACCAAGTTCTTCCAACTGTTTTGGATCAACTTCACTTGGACACTTAGACATCATACAAGAAGCGTCTTTCACCTTAGGAAAGGCGATTACCTCACGAATGTTGTCTGTTCCTGTGAGGTGCATAATCATACGGTCAACACCATAAGCAAGGCCTGCGTGTGGTGGAACACCATAAGAGAATGCGTCTAATAAGAAACCAAACTGGTTGTGTGCACTTTCTTTTGTAAATCCAAGAAGTTCGAACATTTTTTCCTGAATATCGCTCTGGTGGATACGAACAGAACCACCACCAAGCTCTGTACCATTGAGTACGCAGTCATAAGCTTTGGAACGAACTGCACCAAGGTCGGTATCAAGAAGATGTAAATCTTCTTCCATTGGCATTGTAAATGGATGGTGCATTGACATAAATCTGTTTTCTTCTTCGGACCACTCGAATAATGGGAATTCTGTTACCCATAAGAAGTTCCATTTATTTTCATCGATAAGTCCAAGTTCTTTACCCATTTCAAGACGGATTGCACCAAGTACGTTATATACAAGGGATTTCTTGTCTGCTGCGAAAAGTAATAAGTCGCCTGGCTTACCATTCATAGCTGCTACTAAAGCTGTCATTTCTTCTTCTGTCATAAATTTAGCGAAAGAAGATTTGTATGTGCCATCTTCGTTGATAGCAACATAAGCAAGACCTTTTGCACCATAGCCTTTTGCAAATTCAACGAGTTTATCAATTCTCTTACGTGGCATGCCTGCCTGACCTTCTACGTTAAGACCACGAACGGTTCCGCCTGCTTCTAAAGCACCCTTGAATACTACGAATTCACAGTTCTTAACTACGTCAGATACGTCTGTAAGTTCCATACCGAAACGTGTATCTGGCTTATCGGAACCATAACGATCCATAGCTTCATGGTAAGGCATTCTTGGGAATGGAGTAGGGATATCTACACCAATCGCTTCTTTCCATACATATTTCAAAAGTCTTTCGTTTACATCTAATACGTCTTCGATATCTACGAAAGAAAGTTCCATATCTGCCTGTGTAAATTCTGGCTGACGGTCTGCACGAAGGTCTTCGTCACGGAAGCAACGTGCAATCTGGAAGTAACGGTCATAACCAGATACCATTAAAAGCTGTTTGAAAATCTGTGGAGACTGTGGCAACGCATAGAAGTTACCCTGGTGCACACGGCTTGGTACGAGGTAGTCTCTGGCACCTTCTGGTGTAGATTTACAAAGGATAGGTGTTTCGATTTCAAGGAAGCCTTCGTTTGCCATGAACGCTCTCATAAGTCCAAGTACTTTGCTCTTCATCATAAGTTTTGACTGAATATCTGGTCTTCTTAAATCTAAGTAACGATATTTGAGACGAATGTCTTCTTTTGTTAAGCTGTTTTCTTCGATTGCGAATGGTGGTGTCTGCGCTTCTGCTAACACACGAAGACTTGTTGCAATGATTTCGATATCACCAGTTTTTAAGTTTTCATTTACTGCTGCTGTTCTCTTTGCAACAGTACCTTCTACTGCGATTACGAATTCGCTTCTAAGTGTTCCAGCTTTTTCAAAGCCTTCTACACCTACGTTTTCTTCACCGAATACAATCTGTAAAATTCCGCTTCTATCACGTAAATCTACGAAGATTAAGCTTCCTAAATTTCTTCTCTTCTGTACCCAACCCATAACGGTAACTTTTTCACCGATGTTGGCACTAGATACTTCTGTACATCTGTGGCTTCTGTGTAAGCCTTTCATTGATTCTGCCATTTATGTTTTCTCCTTTATATTAAAATGGTTGGCACCACGCCTAGTTGTTGAAGAACTCAACGAATTCTTCATAGCCTTCGTTTGTCAACTGTTCCTTCTGGAACTTCTTATTTTTGTTCATTCTTACTACAAGAATCTGCTGGCCATTTTCTCTTGCTTCCTTCGCCTGTTTCATAACTTCTACAAGCTTGTCTGCTGGATAATTCTTTTCTACGAGATAAGCTACCTTCTTCGGACTTTCTGGAATCTGGAATCCACTTTCCATAAGAAGAAGGATGATTCTTTCAAAACCGATAGAGAAACCGCAAGCTGGTACATCATTTCCTGTGAACTTGCCTACCATCTTGTCATAACGGCCACCGCCGCCACAAGCACCACCAAATTCTGGCATTGCAATTTCAAAAATAGTTCCTGTATAGTAGCTCATACCACGTACCAAAGTAGGATCAAATACAAGCTGGAAATCTGCTGCCTTAGTCGCATTTACTGCAGTAGCAATTTCAGTCATGTTTTTTACTACATCAGCATCTAAGTATTCGCCTAATGTATCTGCAAGGAAAGCTACCCCTTCTGCTACATCTGTCTTTTCTTCTAAGAGCTTGAAAAGGCCAAGGTACTTATCGATGCAAGCCTTATCATATCCATTGCGTTCTAATTCTTCTGCACAGCCATCCACACCAATCTTGTCCATCTTATCAAGCGTGATGAATACGCTATCATAATCTGCTTCTGCAAATCCGCTGTAAGCAGCCATAGCTTTTAAGATACGGCGTTCATTGATACGGATTTCAAATTTCTTGAATCCGAGTTTTCCAAGTGTAGTAGTTGTCGCAGTAATCAATTCAATTTCTGCAAGGTTACTTGGTTCGCCTAAGATATCGATGTCACACTGTGTGAACTGACGATAACGTCCACGCTGTGGTCTGTCTGCTCTCCAAACATTACCAATCTGTAAAGCCTTAAAAGGTGTTGGTAAGTTGTTTGCATTATTAGAGTAGAAACGTGTCAAAGGTACTGTTAAGTCATAACGCATACCGAAGTCTACCACATCTGCTTCTTCTGTTGCAGTTTCCAGATTTAACTTTTCGCCACGCTTTAATACTTTGAAAATTAATTTTTCATTTTCCCCGCCCTGCTTGTTGGAAAGGTTTGCGATATTTTCCATACAAGGAGTTTCGATAGGGGTAAAACCAAAGCTTCGATAGGTTTCTTTGATTACGCTGGTTACATAATCGCGAATTTCCATCTCAGCTGGCAATATATCTTTCATACCGTTTACCGGCTTCTTGCTTAATGCCATTTTATTTCCTCCATTTTACGAATTTTTCTTTCTATCATTTCATCTACACGTTCGAGATAATTTTTCACATCTTTTACGTTCTCCACACGCTCAATACGCTGACTGCCGTCTGGATTTACTTCAGGTAAAACAAACTTCGTTGTAGCACCTGCACCAAGAGCCATTATAGTCTGTTTTTCTTCCATAATCAAGATATTATATACGCCTGCTTTGCCTTTTTTTGCATATCCGACGTTTTCCATATTGCCTGCCATGCCCTTTTGGCGGTAGAGATAATATGGTTCTAAGCCCATCTCTTTGCAGTAGTCTGCACAGAGATCCATATGCTCCTGGGTATTCACCATTTGCATATCCTTATAATCATCTTTGAACATATTAAGTCTGGCTGCACGCTTGATAGCTAATGAGTGAATCGTGATATTATCTGGCTCCATAGCTTTCAACTCTTCCATGGTATTTCGCACATCCTCGAAATTCTCCTCTGGAAGCCCCATGATAAGATCCATATTGATATTATCAAAGCCCACTTCTCTTGCCATCGCAAAACTATCTTTAATCTGTTCTACCGTATGATGTCTTCCAATCAAATCCAACGTCGCCTGCTTCATAGTCTGTGGATTAATGGAAATACGGTCTACGATACCATGCTTTTTCAAGACTTCTAACTTATCCTTGGTAATTGAGTCCGGACGACCTGCCTCTACCGTAAATTCCACGCAGTGCTGTAAGTCAAAGCTGCACTTAATTTTGCGAATAAGTCTGTCCAACTGCTGTGCATTTAAAGTAGTAGGTGTACCACCACCAATATAAATCGAATTCAATTTCTTATGATAAAACTTAGTAGCCGTAAAAGCGATTTCTTTTTCCAAGACATCCAAATACATATCTACCTTGTCTTTCCACATTCCCAAAGGATAGGAAGTGAAAGAGCAATACAAACAGGTACTTGGGCAGAATGGAATGCCAATGTACAAGCTATATCCATTCTCATAATCTAGCTTTTCTAAGAGCTTGCGTTCGCGTTTTGCAATGTCGATGGAAAGCTGAATCTTTTCATCTGTCGCAAAGTAAGTATCTTTCATATATTGGAAAATTTCTGCATCTGACTTGCCTTCTTCCATAAGCTTCATCGGAATCTTGGTTGGACGGATACCCGTCAAGGTTCCCCATGGAAGTTCTCTTCCTGTTCCTTCTTTTAGAAGTTCATACAGGTGCTGCTTCAATGCATTCTTGGTTTCTTTTCTATCTTCAAAATTCACAAGAAAATCACTGGCATGCAGTTTCTCTCCATCAATAATCCACTTGAGGGAGATTTTATTTTCCAAGTAATCTACATAGAAAACATGCTCTGCTTCTTCCAATCTTTTCTGTGTTTCTCCATCTTCATGCTCCAATTCTCGATGGGTACAGGCTACATTTCTTCCCTCTACTTCCTCGGGAGAACAGGTGTAGTACATCTCCACATCCTCTTTTGGTAGGTATGCCTTCACCATAGAGTGTACATCATATTCAAATTCTGGTTTGTTAAAATTAATAACGATCATAGGTAAGGGTTTTGCATCCTCTCTGTTTCAATTGTGGTTGGGTCATTATGCCCAGGATAAACCATGATATCTGTTTCCAAATTTCCTGGCTCATTTAAAGTCAAAAGTTTCTCCTGAATGGAACGGACAATCTGTGACATACTTCCACCTGGAAAATCAGTTCTGCCTACCGACCCGGCAAACAAGGTATCACCTGTAAAAATCACATCTTCTTCTGGGATATAGTAGCAACATCCTCCCTCGGTATGTCCAGGAGTATGAAATACTGTGATTGCAAATCCAGCGAGATTTATTATTTCTTCGTCTTTTAAGAAAACATCCGCATCATACGTTTCCTTGCAATTTACCATCCAGCTTACATTTTTCTGTGGATCACGAAGGGTATCTTTTTCTGCTTCGTGGGCATAAATTTTGATATCAAATTCTTTTGCTAAATCTTCTGCCGCTGCTGCATGGTCAAAATGACCATGTGTAAGAAGCACTGCTACTGGAATTAAATTGTCTTGTCTTATTTTCTCTGCCAGTTGCTTCGCAGAAGCTCCTGGATCAATGATGAAACATTCCTTTGTCCCATCGTTTACAACAATGTAGCAGTTGGTCTGCACCATACCTACGACATAGTGGTTGATTCGCATTTTACTCATAATTATCTCCTACAAATACTCAAATGTTTTTAGATAAGAGAGCCAATTTTCTAAACTTTTCATGCTAAAATCTTTCAGTGCTTTTTCATAGCAAACATAGGCAGCTGGATAATTCTCTTCCATCCATTTTAATGCCTTTTTCGGACCAAAATAAGGATGATGTGTCATATCACAAAAAATTTCCAAACTATCTATCAGTACCCAATGCCATCGAAACATTCCCTCAGCATCACACCTCTTTACCCGCTCAAACATCTTCATGCACCAATCAATATTTGCTTGAATTTCTTCCTTCGATTTATGTTGGCGTTCTTCTAGATATGACAAAATCTGTTTTTGAAGTATTTTCCCTTTATCCTCATTATCCACAATAATTTTTCCATCAAAGATTTGAATAAAATCATTACAATCATAATCGCCTTCAAAATAAGCGATCGGATATACAAATACATCTAATGGAACTTCACTTATAATAGATGTATCATGAAATTGCTCATGGTCATCAGAAATAACCAATGCATCAAAATCACTATTCATATTATTTGAACCATCCGCATAGGAGCCATATAGGATAATGGAAAGCGGATTATATTCTTGCTTTATATACTCAATAATCTGTTCCAATAAAATCACCTCAATTATTTATGAATGTACATTCTCGTCATGTCAGGTTCTCCGTCTCCCTGCACCATGCACAAGAATTCCCAACCATATCTTTCATAAAACCCTGTATGGTCTGTCACTAAATATATTGGAGTGATTCCTTTGTCTTTCATGTCTGCCACAACCATATTTAATAAGTTACCCGCAATTCCTTTGCCACGATATTCCTCATCGGTATACACCGCGCATACATTTGGCGTGAGATCTTTTCGGTCATGGAAATCGTTTTCGATAACACCCATTCCTGCAACGATGCTTTCACCATCCAAACACAGATACCAGCCGTATTCGGTCTCATTACTTAAGTAACTTTCCATGCACTCAAGGTAGGCCGCTTCTGGCACACCCCATTTGCTGTTGAACCACGATGCTGCTGCATCTTTTAATTCTGGTTTTTCTCTTAAAGTTATGTATTTATATTCTTTCATTTTTTAACACGCTCCGCTTTAAACTTCTCAAACAGTTTCATTTCCCATCCAATATCATTTTTGCTCTTTCTAATATTGGCAACTCTCGATTTGCCACAAGTCGTCCTATCCTTGTGCAAGCACATCTTTCGTATTCCTGAATTGCCTCTTCATAAGTCAATTTCAAAGTCGACAAATGGAAACACTCTATCTCATCCTGCATCAAATTCTTTGCACCAAAAGAAACTACTTTGCAAAGATAATAATTATTTATATTGTGTCTGTGAATCAAATTATAGTAGTCACTCACCACACCAATTTTGCACAATATCTCAACTTCTGCTCCCAGTTCTTCCTTCAGCTCTCGCTTAATCGCTGCTAGCAAATCTTCTCCCTTTTCAACACCACCACCTGACGTCTCAATTAAAGTCGCTTTTCCAAAATCATCATCTCGTTCTGCACGTACAAAATAAAAATATCCTTCTTCATCAAAAACAATTGCACGTACGATTTCTCTGTCGTGGTCGGTATATGTAAAAGGCCACTCTTTATCTTCTAGTTGAAGCATTAATTCACCTTGATTCCCATTCATCATTAAGTCTCCAAATTCTGCTCAATATACTCCAAGTATGGTTTCTTATATACTCTATCATTATTATCTAAATACCACTTCAATGCTTCTTCCAAACCTTCTTTTAATGGCTTCACGTCCTGCATAAGTTCATACTGTTTTGAAACATCCAAGTAGTACTCATAATTAGTAAAACAGAAATAATTTCTCTGCCTAATTTCCTCTTGTACTTCTACGAAATCCACATTTTTTCCTGCCACTTCATAACAAAGCTTTACCCATTCTCGAATAGAAATCGCCTCTTTATTTCCAACATTAAAAATATGCTGCGGTGGTTTCTTCTCCAAAAGCACATCCATAAATCTACACAAATCATAGATATGGAAAAACTGTAATTTCATGCTTCCATCTTTTGGCAGATAAAACTTTCTGTCCGCTAACGCACAATCAAATACAAAGCTTTCTCGATATACATTATTCATCGGACCATACAAATAAGGTGGTCGCAAAATATATGCATTTGGATTTCTTTCCAACAAAACACTTTCTGCCTCTATCTTATTGGTTCCATATATGCCCCAATATTTATTCACCGCCAATGCCGTCTCTTCTCGAAATGGTGGGGTTACATATTCTGGATATACAGCACTAGAACTGATGAGAATATAATCCTCATACTCACCCAATGCATCCAGCAATGTCTCTACATCATGTGCAGTATAAGCGGTATCAACCACAATATCAAAATACAATTCTTTTAGTGCCTCACCAATCTCGTGGCGGTCTGCCTGAATCAGTTTTACACCTTGTGACTGCTCTTTGGTATTTCGGTTTAGCACATATACTTCATAGCCCTTGGCTACATAATACTCTGCAATATATCTGCTTACAAAAACCGTACCACCAGTTACTAGGACTTTTTTCATATCATACTCTCCTACAAATCACAGTTTATATTCGCAATGCTGTCTCTAAAGCAATATACAATTTCCCCAAATTATGATTTGCATCACGCAGTCCTTCTACTTCATACCCACTTGCTTCTAATACATCTCCCGCTTCAAGAAAATCGTATAATTCTAATCCATAAAAGTCGCATACCGCTTGTACACCTGCTACTTCCATTTCAACCGCTATACAGCCTTCTTCTTTCCTCTTTGCAACCAGACCTTTCGTTTCTCGAATCATAGAGTCTGTTGTCCATACTTTTCCTAACACATAAGGTGCACCCAACTCGTCAAATATCGCAGCAAGTTTCTGACTATTTTTTATCTTAATATAGTCCGCTGGCTCTGCAAAATAATAGGAACATCCTTCGCCTCGATAGCTTTCTGTTGGGATAATAAATTTCCCATCCGTTTTTTCTCTATCCAAACTTCCACACGAACCAAACATAATAAACTTTGAAGCACCAATCAGCCAATTCGCCTCGTAACACATACAAGAAGCCATCGCTGAACAAATTGCTGTTAAATAAAAAGCAACATCTAGGCCCTTATAATTCATCTTGTAAATTGGCGTATCTCCATTACAAGCAGTTAGTCTCGCAATTTCTTCACATTCGTACTTTTCCAGCAAATGTTTATGTATCTCATCCGAAAAGATAATGAGACATATATCTACAATATGTCTTTGCTCTCCGTAAAAATCTTTTAAACTAATCAGCGGTTCTGTTTCAATATCATAACAATCTGTAATCATACTCTTATCATTTCTCTAATCTAACTTCAACTTATCTATATACAAAAAATCTACTTTCTACCCCACCAATTTGAAACAAGAACCACCTAACCGGTGGTTCTCTGAATCTCAATAATATTATCAATTTGTCGGAGTCGTTCAATCAAGCTGCTAATCTGCTCTCTGCCCTTTGTATTGAAGGATACTTCGATAGTTGCCACGCCCTGCTTGCTGGAACGAGAATGGATACCTAAAATGTTGATATCGCGTTCCGCGAAAACTCTGGATACTTCCACAAGGATACCTGGTTTGTCGTTACAGAAAATCTTAATTTCTGTATAGTATTCGCCAAGTTCTTCTTCGCCGTCAGTCTGCCATTCTGCCTCAATGAGACGCACACGTTCTGCATCGGTAAGATTCAGCATGTTGACGCAGTCGGTTCTATGAACAGATACGCCACGTCCTCTGGTTACGAAACCGATGATTTCATCGCCTGGAACCGGACTACAGCATTTTGAGAAATGCACCGCCATATCATATAAACCTTTGACCACGATACCACTCTTCGAATGAGGTCTTTGTGCTACTGGTTTATTTTCCGAAACTGCATCTAATACATCCGCATCCGTTAACTGTACTGGATGGTCTTTCTTGTACTCCTCGTACATACGGTTGACAATCTGACCTTCTTTAATTCCTCCATGTCCAATGGTCGCCAGGCAGTCTTCCCAACTGTGGAAACCATACTTTCTTTGTACCTTTTCCTGATATTCTGACTTATAAAAATCATGGTATGGGAAACCCTTTGCTTTTGCATAAGCAATGATAAGTTCCTTCCCTTTTACGATATTTTCTTCTTTTAACTGGCTTCTAAACCACTGGTTAATTTTAGTCTTTGCCTGAGAGCTCTTTACCATACTAAGCCAGTCGCGACTAGGCCCTTTGGAATTTTGCGAAGTGATAATTTCGATACGATCCCCATTCTGGATGACATAATCGATATTTACCAACTTACCATTTACTCTGGCACCTACCATCTTATTTCCTACAGCCGAGTGAATACTATACGCAAAATCGATTGGGTTAGAACCGGTTGGAAGATTCTTTACTTCTCCATTTGGAGTGAAACAAAATACTGTATCTGAGAATAAATCTAAGTCACTCTTCAAAAGCGACATAAATTCTTTATTATCTGACATGTCCTGCTGCCATTCCAAAATCTGTTTCAACCAACTAAGCTTTTCTTCCTCAGACTGCGCCATCGAGGTAGCACTTCCGTTATTCGTTTCTTTATATTTCCAATGTGCTGCGATACCATACTCAGCAGTACGATGCATTTCCTTAGTACGAATCTGGATTTCAAATGGTGTACCACTTGGTCCAATCAAGGTCGTATGAAGGGACTGGTACATATTAGGTTTCGGCATGGCAATATAATCCTTGAATCTTCCTGGAAGAGGAATATATTTTTCATGCATAATACCAAGAACTGCATAACAATCCTTAATCGAATCAACGATAACACGAATTGCGAAAAGGTCATAAATCTGGTCGATGGTTTTGTCCTGATTCACCATCTTTTTGTAAATACTAAAGAAATGCTTTGCACGACCAGAAATTTCTGCTTCCACACCTGCTTCCACAACCTGCTTACGCACCATCTCCACCAGACTGTTAATATATTCTTCTCGAGTATCCTTACGCACTGCTACTTTTTCTACCAAATCGTAGTAGGCTTCTGGATTCAAATATTTCAAAGACAAATCGTCCAATTCAATCTTGATACGGCTAATACCAAGACGCTGTGCAATCGGACAATAAATCTCCTGTGTTTCGCGTGCGATTCGCTGCTGCCCCTCTTTAGACTGATGCTTCAACGTACGCATATTATGCAGTCTATCCGCCAGTTTAATCATGATAACGCGGATATCCTTTGCCATTGCAAGGAACATCTTACGAAGATTCTCTGCCTGCATTTCCAATCGGTCTGCATTTTTATCCTTTGGATTTTTAATATTATCTGTCAAATGTAAATGCTGCAGCTTGGTTACACCATCTACCAAAAGAACTACTTCTTTCCCGAACTCTTCTTCCATCTCCTGTTCGGTCATAATGGTGTCTTCCAAAACGTCGTGCAAAAGACCTGCCGCAATCGTCTCTTTATCTAATTCCAACTCTGCCAAAATAATCGCCACACTCAGTGGATGAATGATATATGGCTCGCCAGATTTTCGCATTTGTCCTTCATGCGAATCATAGGCAACCCTGTATGCTTTTTCTACTAAAGAAATATCTGCAGATGGATGGTATTTACGAATGCTGGCTATCAGCTCCTGATACAACTCATCTGGACTTGTGAATTCTTTGATGTTCTTGATATTATTGCTTCCTACTCGAAATTCTCTCTCAAGTCGCTCCAATTCCTCTATTGAATAATCTGCCACAGGATTCACCTCCCTTTATAAACATTTAATAATGTTTTATTATATTTTATTTTCAGACAAATTGCAATATTTTGCGACACTTAATTTGTCATTTTTTACCGAAAAATCAAGGTTTCAACCTGTTTTTCTACAAATCAAAATTCTTGATATATCTATGCATTATTTTCCCGTCCAATTCGAAATCTTCTTCATGGACAAATCCCAATTTGCGACTTAGTCTCTTGGATATTTCATTTCCCTCTTCAATCAGTGTATTAATTCTATCGAACCCAGTATGTTCTTTTGCATATTTTAAGATTGCTTCACACACCTCGGTGGCATAGCCCTGTCCCTGATATGCTGTACCGATAATATATCCAAGCTCCAATTCTATTTCCTCATGATATTCCCGATGCTCCAATCCGGCTCTACCGATGAGTTTTCCTGTTCCCTTAGAAAAAACCAGCCACATCCCATATCCAAAGTATCGGTACATATTTTCAATATATGCACGTTGAAACTCTTTTTCCTCTTCATACGGGAAGAGCGGCTCTGTATATTTATCGATTTCACCATTTCCATACAGCTCAAACAGCGCATCCAAATCGTCTAAGCAAAGTTCTTTTACAACACATCGCTCCGTTTCCAAAATCGTCCATGGAATGCGATGATATCTTTGATAAACTTTTTCCAGAAAATCGATATCTACCTCTTCAAAGCCTTCTACAATCATATCCACACCACGATACGTCTGATTTGGAAAATCAGGATTTGCATATGCCATAGCAGCAATGCCAAGCTCTTTGCCTAGGGCGATGGTAGAGTCCGTTGCGGCAATGAGGAGTGTATTGTTTTTTTGTAAGTCTCCCTGCTGCACCAGTTCTTCCGATGAGGAGTATTTTGATATATCCAACTCATTACTATACGCTTCTAATGGAATATTTACTTCGTTTTCTAATGCTATAATTCGTTTTAGGTTCAAGATTAATTCCTCGTCATTCCTTTATATGTTTCTAAAATACTTGATTTCATTAAAAATTACAACAAAAAGAGCGTGACTTTGACGCCACGCTCATCTCACACTTACTATAAAGTTATATCTTCCACGGACACACCCATTGAAGACAATTTTGCAACTGTACCCTTGATTTGATAATCAAGCTCTGCATTTACTACATCACCATTTGCTTTCTTGATGCGCTGTAAATCCATATACTTTTCGATAGTAATTGTAATTAATTCTTCTTTTGTCATTTCGTTTCCTACCTCCATTATGGGCACCTCCTTCATAAACATTTTATGCTTATATTATAGGTGGTAAAATATTTCGTGTAAAGTCGAATTGAAAGATTTTACTGGAGGAGAAATATATGTTTCTATCTATTATTGTTCTTCTCTGGTTCTGGATATTCCACACCGAAAGTTTCTACTGTAACCTTCTTCATTTTCTGTTCTTCTAATGGTCTGTCAGAGTAATCTGTCGCAGTTTCAGCGATTGCATTTACGACTTCCATACCTTCGATAACCTTACCAAATGCAGCATATGAGCCATCAAGGTGTGGTGAAGTCTTGTGCATTACGAAGAACTGGCTGCCTGCTGAGTTTGGCATCATAGAGCGTGCCATAGAAAGAACACCTTCTGTATGTTTCAAATCATTTACAAAACCATTCTGATAAAACTCACCATCGATACCGTAACCTGGGCCGCCCATACCTGTTCCTGTTGGGTCACCACCCTGAATCATAAATCCACGGATGACACGATGGAAAATGATTCCATCATAAAAGTTTTTGTTTACTAAGCTGATAAAGTTGTTTACTGTATTTGGAGCGATTTCTGGATAAAGCTCTGCTTTGAAAACGCCCCCGTTTTCCATTTCAAATGTTACTACTGGATTCTGTGCCATTTTAAATTCCTCTTTTCTTTTATTTCGTAAGTGCTTCCACAACCTTAGGGAAATCCATAAAGTGTGATGCTTTGATTAAAATATTGTCACCTTCCTGTACATAGGAAAGCAACGCATTTATCATATCATCTTTATTTTCAAAGTGGAACACTTTACAATCGTTTTCTACGGATTCTACACCTGCCTTGTATTCAGCTGCTAATGCACCTGCACAAAATAGGGTATGAATCTTCTTTTCTGCCACGCATACGCCAACGCCGAAATGAAGTTCCTTCTCATCTTCTCCAAGCTCACCCATATCTCCAAGAACCGCAATCGTGCGCCCCTTTGCATGGGATAGTACGTCCATCGCAGCTGCCATAGATACCGGATTTGCATTGTAGCAATCGTCAATGACATTATAGCCATTTGCCTTTAGTAAATTAGTTCTGCCTGCAATTGTCTTAGCTTCTTCAATACCTTTTTGGATTTCCTCCAGTGTAAGCCCGAGTTCCAATCCAACCGCCGTCGCCGCTAAGGCGTTATATACATTGTGTTCACCAGGAATGGTAATATTCGCTTCAAATGCTCCTACCGGAGTATGAATCCTTGCCTGCATACCTTCGAAACCAAGATTTGTAACATCTGTAGCATAGATATTTTTGGTTGCCATCGGATTGCCATTTTCATCGACCTTTGCTGCTTCTCCTATGCCATAAAAAACAGTATCCCTGCCATTGACATTTTTCTTTGTGGAAAGCTTGTCATCATCACCATTCAAAATCGCGAGGCCACCATCTTTCATATGTTCAAAGCATTCCGTCTTAGCCTTCAAAACACCATCACGGGTTCCTAAATTCTCTAAATGGCATAAGCCAACATTTGTGATAACACAAATATCCGGATTCGCCACTGTAGACAGACGATGCATTTCATCGAAATCCGAAATTCCCATTTCTAAAATTGCTACCTCATGCTCACTGCGAATACCAAATACAGTAAGTGGCAGTCCAATTTCATTATTGAAATTGCCCGCTGTTTTATGTACTCGATACTTCTGAGCGATTACGGATGCAATCATTTCCTTGGTACTGGTTTTTCCTACGCTACCAGTAATACCTACCACTTTAATCGGCAAGCTTTGGCGATAAAAAGCAGCAATCTTTTTCAATGCTTCTTCGGTAGATGCCACGCGAATATATGGTCCTGCTGGATCTTCCAATTCCATTTCCGAAAGGACACAACAAGCCCCTTTTTCAAATACCTGTGGAATAAATTTGTGACCATCTACTCGTTCACCTTTAATTGGAATAAAAAGATAATCCTCTTCCACCAGGCGACTGTCAATGACTGCACCACAAATCACCTTTTCCTCAAATTCTTGTGCTCCAACATATGTACCTTCACATGCCACAGCAATATTTTTTAAGCTCATGTTAGGCATTTCTCTACTCATTCTTTTGCCTCCATATCATGATTATCTTATGCTTTATTTCTGATAACGTTTCAATGAGATTTCAATAATCTTTTCACATAATTGATTAAAATTCATTCCTACTGCAGCAGCTTCCTGTGGAAGTAAACTGGTAGGTGTCATGCCTGGAAGTGTATTCGCTTCTAAGCAATACATTTCTCCCGCATCACTAATCAAGAAATCTGAACGTGAATACGTATCCAAACCGATTACTTTCGCAACCGCTTCTGCATAAGCTCTCATCTGTGCAGATACCTCTTCTGGCAAATCTGCCGGACAAGTCTCTACTGCACTGCCTGCTTTGTATTTATTTTTGTAATCATAAAAGCCTTGAAGCGGAGCGATTTCGATAACTGGTAATGCTTTCCCCTCAATAACTCCACAGGAGAATTCTCTGCCCTGTACGAACTCTTCAATAATCAGCTCATCTTCCCAACGGAAGGCTTCATCCAAAGCTGCTTTAAATTCTGCCTCATTTCTTACGATAGTTACACCAATACTAGAACCACCACAACATGGTTTTACAATTACTGGAAGCTTGAGTCCAAGAGATGCCAAATCATCCACTCTCTTTTCCTTTGTCATAGCCAGACCATTTGGGGTTGGAATTCCATTCGCACGGAAAAACTGCTTCGCAATCCCTTTATTCATAGCAATCGCACTGCTTAAATAATCACTACCGGTATATTTAATACCAAATAAATCCAATGCCGCCTGTACCTTACCATTTTCCCCATTTTCTCCGTGAAGTGCCATAAAAGCAATATCTGCCATCTGACACAAACGAAGTACGTTTGGTCCAAAGAAACAATCGGACTGGTCTTTTCTAGAAGCTTTTACTTTGGCCAAATCAGGTGCTACTTCCGAAATTTCAGAAATCTGCACACTCATTTCTTCGGCACGCTCAAATGCCCCTGTTAAATCTTCTTCCTTGTCACTATATCCCATGAAAACATCCACCATAATGACACGATGTCCGTTTTCTCTTAATGCTTTTGTAACCATGCTTCCTGATTTAAAAGAAACATCTCTTTCTGTACTTAATCCACCTGCTAATACTACAATATCCATACGATACGCTCTCCTTAATTCGCAAAGTTCCACATATAGATAATAGTATCACACTTCTTACTTTATAACAAGATGAAGGAATGCCACCAGCCAGATAAAAATCTCCCGATGAAGATACTCTGTTTCTTTAATTCTGCTTCCGTACGCATACACTCTTTCCTCCAGCAGCGCATGGTTATGCACATCCGTTTCAAACAATATCTCCCACAGTTGCCAAAGCTTCGTCGTTTTACACTCTTCCAGCCAAACTTCTTTTTCCTCTGCGTAACGTTCTTCCATTAGAACACGACAAATCTGATTAAACAAATTAATTTGAAACATACAATTTCCTCCGTTGCAAAAATTCTTTTCACAACCACTATAGAGGTGTAAAGAAGCAAAAAACAAGTCGCGAAATGCGACCTTGCATTTCGCGACCTTTTTGACACAAATTAAATCTTTTATGCTATAATGAAAAATTCTATTCTGGTTCGATAATTCCGTAGGTATTGCCTTTTCTCTTGTAAACTACATTCACTTCATCTGTTTCTGCATTTACGAATACAAAGAAATCATGGCCGAGAAGTTCCATCTGGATACATGCATCTTCTGGATACATTGGTTTCATATCATATCTCTTAGAACGAACGATTTTGATTTCTTCATCATCTTCTTCCACCTGCTCTTCTAAATACTCTGCCTTAAAACTTGCAGCTGCATTCATTTTCTTAGAAATAATCTTGGTTCTATATTTGATTAACTGTCTTTCTAATGTCTCCTCTACTAAATCGATGGATACATACATATCATTACTTACTTCTTCTGCACGAATGGTATGTCCCTTGGTTGGAATGGTAACTTCAATTTTCTGACGATCTTTTTCTACACTCAATGTAACATTTACGTCAGTTTCAGGTTTAAAGTACTTTTCTAATTTGCTTAACTTGTCCTCCACTGCTTCTTTGATTCCTGGTGTTAATTCGATGTTTCTACCTGTGATTGTAATTCTCATGCTGTCAACCCCTTTGCAGTTTTTATTTGATAAAAAAATATAACCATGACATTTCTCTATCATGGTTATATTATAAACAACTTTAATTAAAACGTAAAGTAATTTATGCAATTTTCATTATTTTAATTTATTTTCTGACAATTCAGCCCTATTTGTTAGCATTTTCCTCAGCAAGCAACTCCTCCAGTTGTGTAGAAAGCACTTCCCACTCTTCCATGGCAACCATAATTTCTTCTTCCATGGCATCTATCTGACCTTGAATTTCTGTCAGTTTGGAATAGCTGGATTGGAACTCTGGACGAAGCAGTTCTGCCTTTAATTCTTCTAATTTCTCTTCCTTTAAGGCCAGTTCTTCTTCTGCACGTTTTACCTTTTTCTCTACTTTGGAACGTTCTTTTCCAATATTGATATTTGGCTTCTTTGCAGTGGCATCTGTGGATAAAGCTCCTGTTACCCCAGCTCCTTTATTACTAATCAGTCCACCTAAATCCATGGTTGGTTTA
>JAFUPI010000032.1 GCA_017481285.1 Agathobacter sp.
ATGACATATTTGTTATTTGCATTAAAGGATCAGGATAAAGCAGATTTATATTTGAATTTATACTGTAGAAAAAGCGATACGGCAAGACAGTATGTTCAGAAATGGATTCCTATCGTAGCCGCATCACAGCTTACCAAAGATAATGAACTGGAAAAAGAGTTCCTTATGAGATGGATTGATGTAGTAGATTTTGAATAAAACAGTATAGTAAAAGCCTGGCGGATTATTCCGTCAGGCTTTCATAATATTCTTTTGGCGTCATGCCATATTCTTTTTTAAAGGCACGGAAGAAGTGGTTGTATCCACCGAAGCCACCAAGGGCATATACTTCTTTGATAGGTTTTCCAGCTTCAATATATTTTTTGCACAAATCCAAGCGAGACTTCACGATATAGGAATGAATGGTCTGCCCAGTCAGTTTTTTGAATTCTCGACAGAGGTGATAGCGGCTGACATAGAAATGTTCTTCCAATGTTTCTAAGGACAAATCTTCGGTCAGATGTTCACGTATGTATCGGAAAATATCATCCATAACCAAGTTCTTTCTGTTTCGTGACAGCATCACATGATCCGATGCGATGCAGGAGCGTAGGAAAAGAATGAGCAGAATGGACAACATGCTTTTTTCGTAAAGCTGATAACCAAAATCATTTTCGGTACGGGATAAAACGATTATGGTCTTGGTAACATTTTTAAGTAAAGTTGTATCACGTGTATCTAGATGAATCATTGCTTTAGGAACCGGAATAAAAGAAAAGTTCTTTTCTAAATCACAGGTTTCGTCCGATAGCTCTTGTAAATATTCTGGTAAAATTTGAATGGACAATAGCTCCAATGGATATTTGTTGAAATGATAATTCATGGCAATCTTTTGTCCTGGCTTAAGGAAAATAGCAGTTTCAGTATTACAATATACGGGCTTTTCATCAAATTCGAAATAACATTCTCCTTTTCCAATCAGAATAATTTGATAATATTTACCAGAAGAAAAACTGCGGTTTGTAGTTTTGGTAAAGCTGATTTGCTGGACATTAAATTCTTTTCGTTCCATATTTTATCCCCTATTATGATTCATTCGTACAATTGTTATATCCCCTAGAAATACGATATCAAATGTATACAGGAAATACAAGTTTTAAATGTCAATTTTTGATAGTTCTTATGCAAGAAATGCCTATGTTTTTTGAAATGCTATTGTTATATTTATTTTGTAATAAAAAACGTGATAAATTTTTAACGAAAGGAAAAGAGCGTTATGAACGAAAAGAAAAACGTAAGAAAATTCTCGATGTTGGACAAAATCGGTTATACCCTTGGTGACATGGGTTGATGCTGTACAGAACAGTTCCGTTCTGCATATTTGTCAGTTTTCTTTACATTAGTATTGAAAATTAACCCAGCACACTCTGCTATTTTGTTCCTCATCACAAAAATTTGGGACGCAGTAAATGACCCAATCATCGGTGCTTTAGTAGATAGCAAAAAAGATACAGGAAAAGGAAAATTCATTCCTTGGATTCGTGCATTTGCTATTCCAATGGCAGTTGTTTGTGTATTAGGATTCTATGACACAAGTAACTGGGCTTACAGTGTAAGATTGATTTATGCATTTGTATCTTATGTTGTATATGAAATCATGTACACATGTGTAAACGTACCTTATGGTAGTTTGTCAAGTGTTATGACAGATGATGTAAACCAGAGAACAGACCTTTCTCGTTATAGAAGTTTAGGTGGTACAATCTTCATGACAATCGCTGTTATTGCTGGTCCAATGTTCTTATACAAAGACAATCAGCCAGTGCCAGAAAGATTTATCATTTTAGCGGGTATCTTTGCAGCAGTTGGTGTTGTATGTCTCATGCTCACAAGCTTCTGGTGTAAAGAACGTATCGTTGCAGAATCTTTAGTAAAAGAAGAAAAACAGAAAATCAACTATGTTGAAGTAGTAAAAGAAGTATTCAGCAACCGTGCATTAATCGGATGTATGCTTGCAAGCTTCATCGGTATGGTTGGTGCTAGTGTTGTAAATGGTTTAAATACATACCTTTATAAAGATTACTTTGGAAATGTACAGCTTTCTGCTATGAGTGGTATGCTCAGTGTACTTTGGTCTGCCATTGCATTTATTGGTATCAAATTTACTGCAAAGAAATTTGGTAAAAAAGAATGGATTATGTACTCAGCTACATTCTCTGTAATTGTATATGCAATCCTTCATTTTGTACCAATCAAAGATGGTATGACATTCATTATCATCAATGGTATCTGTTATCTTGGTGTAGCTGGTTTCCAGGTACTTATCTGGGCTTTGGTAAACGACTCTATCGACTACCATGAACTCATTCATGGAAAGAGAAACGAAGGTATCGTTTACTCTGCATACTCATTTGTTCGTAAATGTGCAAACGCTGTTTCTGCTTCTTTGGCAAACCTTGCACTCGTATTCGTAGGATATGATGTAAATGCAACTGTACAGACAGAAGCTGTTACAGCTAACATTTGGAACTGGTACACTATTCTCTATGTAGGTGGATATGTATTAGCAATCCTTGTACTTAAATTCGTTTATCCATTAACAAAAGCAAAAACACAGGAAATGATTGATACATTAGCTGAAAGACGTGCAGCTGCAAAAGGAGCACAGTAATGACAAAACAGGTTTGGATTAAGAGTTTAAATGGTTACACACTAAGGGGTGTAGCTACGATTCCGGACACTGTAGAAAAAATGCCAGTAGTCATCAATATTCATGGTTTTGGCGGAAATAAATGTGGATATAAAAATCTTCATGTACAGATGGCAAGAGAGCTGGAAAAAGCAGGTATTGCCTGTGTCCGTTTCGATATGTATGGAAATGGTGAAAGCGATGGCGAGTTTTGCGATATGACATTCACGTCTTTATTGGAAGATGCTGAGGATATTTATAACTGGGTGTTAGAACAGGATTGGACAGATAAGAATCATGTGATTCTTTCCGGTCAAAGCATGGGTGGCTATGTAGCTGCCTGTGCTGCCCCAAAATTAAAACCAGCGAAGCTGGTGCTTCAGTGTCCAGGCGCAAATATGTGGGATGGAGCTTTGGATCGTGCACTTGCAATGGAAGAAAAAGGGATCTTTTCAGCAGATATTGAGGGGCTTTCATTTTCAACGGCTTTTAATAAAGACTTACACCAGTATGAGCCATTCTCTACCGCAAAGGGCTATGAAGGTTCCGTTCTCTTAATCAGAGGAACTGAGGACAAATTAGTAGACAATGCAACCTGCGAGAAGTATATGGAAGTATATGGAGATGCTTGTACTTTTGTAGAGCTCGAGGGTGGTAACCATAATTTTTCTAGCATACCTGTTAGAGAAAAATTATTTCAATCTATTGTAGATTTTTCTAAATAACAAATCGATGTACAAACAGCAGGAGCCTCAATAGAGGCTTCTGTTATTTTTGCACAAAAAAGAAATGGCAGATTGTGGAAAATTTGACAAAGTTAGTCTTGACATACCCCGGTTAGAGGAGTAATATACTGTTGTAGTTAGTTTAGACTAATTGTTAATTTACATAGGAGGCAGATATGACATTATTAGAAGCGTTAGAAGGAACTGAATATATTATCAAAGAAATTCAGACAGATGACGAAGAGTTAGATGGATTCCTTTTTACACTGGGATGTTATAGTGGCGAACCTATCACAGTGGTATCTCGTAAGAGAAATAACTGTGTTGTTTCTATCAAGGATGGCAGATACAATATTGACAATCAGTTGGCAGAAGCTATTATCGTGTAGGCTTGTATGATTAATTAAAATAAAATGTATATGTGGTGGGGTACTGCCACATATATTTTTGGAAATGAGTTAGTCGCAACTACCGCATATTAGATACATATGACTCGCAAAGATTATGGAGGAATTTAGAAATGAGAATTGCTTTTGCAGGTAATCCAAACAGTGGTAAAACTACCATGTACAATGCGCTCACAGGTAGAAATGAACGTGTTGGTAACTGGGCTGGTGTAACAGTAGACAAGAAAGAAAGCCCAATCAAGAAAAGTTTTTATGAAGGAGAAGAACTCATCGCAGTTGACCTTCCAGGTGCATACTCTATGTCACCATTTACTTCAGAAGAAAGTGTTACTAGTGGCTATGTAAAAAATGAAAATCCTGATGTTATCATCAATATTGTGGATGCGACAAACTTAAGTCGTAGCTTATTCTTTACAACACAGCTGATGGAACTTGGTATTCCAGTGGTTGTAGCCTTGAATAAGAGCGATATTAACGCTAAGAAAGAAACAGAAATCGATGTAGATCTTCTTTCTGCAAAATTAGGCTGTCCAGTGATTAATACAATTTCTACAGTAGCAAGTGACAAAGGTTTAAAAGAAGTGGTACAGGCAGCTGTTGCAGCAAAAAATCAGATGCAGACAGCACCATTTGAACAAGGCACTATTGATTTAACAAACAAAGCAGAAGTAGAAGCTGCAGATAGAAAACGTTATGCATTTGTAAATGAAATCGTAAAAGAAGTAGAAACACGTAAAGTATTTACAAAGGATACAAACTTCCAGGATAAAATCGATGAAATCATTACAAACCCAATCATCGGTCTTATTATTTTTGCAGTAGTTATGTTCTTAGTATTTGATATTTCACAGTCAACACTTGGACCATGGCTTGCAGACATCCTTGTAGGTTGGATTGAAACCTTCCAGGGCTGGGTAGGCGGATTAATGGAAGGAGCAAATCCTTTCCTTTATGCTCTCCTTGTTGACGGTATTATCGGTGGTGTTGGTGCCGTAGTAGGCTTCCTTCCACTCGTAATGGTAATGTATTTCCTTATTGCATTATTAGAAGACTGTGGTTACATGGCTCGTGCAACAGTAGTACTTGATCCAATCTTCAAACGTGTTGGTCTTTCCGGAAAATCAGTTATCCCAATGGTAATCGGTACTGGTTGTGCAATTCCTGGTGTTATGGCTTGTCGTACCATTCGTAACGAAAGAGAACGTCGAGCAACAGCAATGCTTACACCATTTATGCCATGTGGTGCAAAATTACCAGTTATCGCATTATTTGCAGGTGCATTCTTCTCAGATGCATCTTGGGTAGGCACAATGATGTACTTTGTAGGTATTCTCCTTATTTTCTTAGGAGCATTACTTGTAAACAAAGTAACCGGACATAAATTTAGAAAATCATTCTTTATCATGGAGCTTCCAGAATACAAACTTCCAAGCTTAAAGAGAGCGTTTGTTTCTATGATGTCACGTGGTAAAGCTTACATCGTAAAGGCTGGTACAATCATCCTCGTATGTAACACAATCGTACAGATTATGCAGTCTTTCAACTGGAGCTTACAGTTAGTAGAAGAAGGTATGGAACATACTTCAATCCTTGCTTCTATCGCTTCACCAATCGGTATTATCTTAGTACCTATTTGTGGTATTGCAGCATGGCAGTTAGCAGCAGCAGCAGTGACCGGTTTCATCGCAAAAGAAAACGTTGTTGGTACATTAGCGGTATGCTATGCATTAACAAACTTTATCGATACAGAAGAACTCGCACTTGTAGGCGGTTCTAATGAAGTAGCAGTAGCTATGGGCTTAACAAAAGTAGCTGCATTAGCTTACTTAATGTTTAACCTTTTCACACCTCCATGCTTCGCAGCGCTTGGTGCTATGAACTCAGAAATGGGTGATGCAAAATGGTTCTGGGGTGGTGTTGCACTTCAGTTCGGTACAGGTTACTCCGTAGCATTCCTCGTATACCAGATTGGTACACTTATTACAACTGGTGCACTTGGAGCAGGCTTCGTACCTGGACTTATCGCAGTAGCAGCTATGGTAGCAATTCTTGTTTTCATCATTCAGAAAAACAACAAAGCTATGGCAGCTGAGTACGCTTTAAACAAATAATTTAGATTTTAGGAGTTATCCGTATGACAGATATTATTATCATTGTAGTTCTCGCCGTGATACTTGGTGCAGCACTTCTTTACATGAAAAAAGAGAAGGAAAAGGGCGTAACCTGTATTGGTTGCCCAGATGCAGATGTTTGTGCGAAGAGACGCAATGGTGAAGGCTGCGGAAATACGGATAGTAAAAAATAAACTTATATAATAATGATCATTTGAAAGACCATCCAATAAGGATGGTCTTTCTTTATGTACTAATGTTTTTTCGATATTCAGTTGGGGAGAGCCCTTTCACTTTTTTGAAAATTCGACTAAAATATAAAGGATTATCATAGCCGATAATATTAGATATTTCTGTTATGTTGTACTGATCATCCTGCAATAGTGCTTCAGCATTATAAATTCGAATTGATAAAATATATTGCATAGGTGTAGAGCCAGTATACTGTTTAAAGTTTCGAATAAACCAACTCGTGCTCATGTGGTGCTCTTTGGCATAGGATTCAACACAAATCTCTTCATTATAATGTTCATTAAAGTATAAAGTTGCTTTGTCGATTTCTTCTGCAATCTGACTATTATCCACTTTAGAAACCGTATTAAAATAACGGTGAAGTTTAATAAAAATCTGCTTCAACTGTATAACTAACATTTCTTCATAGTCGTCTTTACACATCTGTAATTCTTGTATCATTGCACGAAAGTGATTTTGATATTCTAATCCAGAACCACAGTAAAAAACATGTTTGTCTTTGGTTAACCCATAGGAATTTAAAATGTTTGTGACATTTCCACCGGTAAAATGAACCCAATATACTTCCGTCTGATCTTCTCCGTAATACTCATATTTCTGAGGCTCTTTTGGACGATACAGAACCATGTGTCCTGCTGTCACGATTTCTTCCTTACCATCAAAGTGAAAATGGGCTTTTCCCGCAGCAATATATAATAACTGAAAATCTAATCTGCCTCGAGGACGCCAGGTAGGGAGTTTTGGACGGGTATATAAATGATATGTACCACAGCTTGTAACAATAAGCGGTTTTGACTTATCTTTGATATCCAGAGTGGAATTATTTAAGTAAGCATTATTTGTATACATATTGCCTCCTATATCAAAAAGTGCATGTTTTATATGTCAAAAATGCAAAACTAGCCATTTCTTGCATTTATTGTATCATTTTGTGCATGTTTTGTCTAATGTAAGCTATGTAATTTGTGTGTGTTGTTTTATATAATAAGCTTAACAAAAGAACGGAACAATAAAATCAAAAGTTTAGAAAAGGAGTAAATTATGACAGAAAAAAGATATTTAAAGTGGTACAACATGGTGGGCTATGGCTCGGGGGACATTGCAGGGAATGTAGTATATGCGTTTTTGACCTCATTCGTAATGATTTATTTAACAAATACCATTGGATTAGACGCAGGTATTGTAGGTACATTGATTGCAGTTTCCAAGTTGTTGGATGGTGTAACAGATGTTTTCTTCGGAAACATGATTGACAGAACAAAGAGCAAAATGGGAAAAGCAAGACCTTGGATGTTCTATGGATTCTTCGGTTGTGCAGTAACCTTATTTGCAATCTTTGCAATTCCAACTGACATCGGTCAGTTTGCACAGTATGCATGGTTCTTTATCGCATACACCTTATTGAATGCAGTATTCTATACAGCAAATAATATTGCGTACTCAGCATTGACATCACTTGTAACAAAGAACAGCAGTGAACGTGTGCAGATGGGATCTTTCCGCTTCATCTTTGCTTTCAGCACAAGCTTATTGATTCAGAGTGTTACAGTTGGTGCAGTAGATATGCTTGGTGGTGGTGCAGTAGGCTGGAGGAATATCGCACTTATCTATTGTATCCTTGGTGTGATTACAAACACAATTTCAGTGTTTTCCGTAAAGGAACTTTCAGAAGAAGAATTGAACGAATGTGATGAAAATGATGCACCAAAGGAAGATAAATTAACATTAATTGAATCAGCAAAATTATTATTCAGCAACAAATATTACGTGATGATTTCTGGTGTTTACATCTTACAGCAGTTATATGGAGCAATGCTGGGTGTAGGTATCTACTTTATGACTTATGTTTTACACAATAAGAATTTGTTCGGTGTATTCTCATGGGCAATAAACATTCCTCTCATTATTGCCCTGGTATTTACACCAAACTTAGTTGCTAAGTGGAAAGGAATGTATAAATTAAATAAATACAGTTACATGCTTGCAACAATAGCTCGTCTCGGTGTAGTGTTTGCAGGTTACATGGGAAGTGTTCCTTTGATGCTCTTATTTACAGCAATTGCAGCACTAGGACAGGGACCATGGCAGGGAGATATGAATGCAGTTATCGCAACATGTTCTGAGTATACATATCTTACAAAAGGAAAAAGAATCGATGGTTCTATGTACTCTTGTACATCATTAGGTGTGAAAATTGGTGGTGGTATTGGTACAGCACTTTCTGGATGGATGCTTTCTTTAAGCGGATTTGTAAACGGTGATGCATCGGTACAGCCAGAAAGCTGTATTAATATGATGTACTTCATGTACTTATGGCTTCCATTCATTCTTGATTTACTTATTACAATCGTTCTTTCATTCATGAATGTAGAAGAAACAAATGAGAAATTAAAAGCAAACAGATAGCATGATATATAGCCTCTAGAGTTTCAAACTTTAGGGGCTATAAAGAAAGTGGGGAGAATATGAAAGCAGATATTAAATGGCTGGACAATCCAGAGGTGTTTCGAGTAAATCAATTAGCAGCTCATAGCGATCATGATTACTATATGAGCTATGCAGATTTAGAGGAAAAAGAAAATAATCTTACACAGTCCTTAAATGGAGAATGGGATTTCTGTTATAGTGTAAATGCAAAGTGCAGACCTGTGTATTTCTACAATTTAAATTTTCGTACAGAAAATTTTGATAAGATTACCGTGCCAGGTCACATTGAATTAGCGGGATACGACAAGATTCGTTATATAAACACGATGTATCCTTGGGAAGGACAGAGCTATCGTCGTGGAGCATACAGTATTACCAACGCTGGAGATGGCAACGGCATGTTTAGTGAAGCAGAGTATAACCCAGTAGGGTCTTATATCAAGAAATTTGATTTAAATAAGAATCTCATAGGCAAAAGAATTACTATTTGCTTTGAAGGTGTGGAGCAGGCAGTGTATCTATGGCTGAATGGAGAGTTTGTGGGTTATGCAGAAGATAGCTTTACTCCATCGGAATTTGATTTAACACCTTATATAAAAGAAAAAGACAATGTTTTAGCGGTTGAAGTACATAAAATGAGTACAGCAGCATTTTTGGAAGACCAGGATTTCTTTCGTTTCTTTGGAATTTTTCGTAATGTTACATTGAAAGCAAAACCAGATGTACATGTAGAAGATATGTGGATTCAGCCAATTTTGAATACAGATAATAAGAGTGGAACTATTTCTGTAGATTTGAAAGTATCTTCGTTAGGTAACGAGTTGTTTAAAACAAATGTAATATTAAAAGATGCAAATCAGAAAGTTGTTTGGGAAAATCCAGTAACATTCCATACGAATGCAGATGAATACCTTGGTAGAGTGGAGACTGACATTTTAAATGTAAAGAGTTGGGATAACCATAATCCATATTTGTATACCGTATATGTTGAGATATTAAATGAAAATGGTGGATTAATAGAAGTAGTGCCATACAAAGTTGGTTTCCGCAGAATAGAAATTATAGATAAAGTCATGTACTTGAATGGAAAAAGACTGGTGCTTGTGGGCGTAAATCGCCATGAATGGAATGCCAAGACAGGAAGATGTATTGGCATGGAGGAGATGATTTCAGACATGGACTGCATCAAGAAAAATAATATTAATGCAGTAAGAACCTGTCATTATCCGGATCAAATTCCTTGGTATTATATGTGTGATGAAGCTGGTATCTATTTGATGTCTGAAACAAACCTGGAGAGCCATGGTTCCTTCCAGAAACTTGGTGCAATAGAACCTTCCTGCAATGTACCAGGTTCTATACCACAGTGGAGAGAAGCAGTTATTGATAGAGCAAGATCTAATTTTGAAACATTTAAGAATCATACATCAGTATTGTTCTGGTCTTTGGGAAATGAATCCTACGCAGGGGATGACATTGAAGCGATGAATGTTTACTTCAAAGAGAAGAACGATGGGCGTTTGGTTCATTATGAAAGTTCTTTCTACAATAGAGCCTACGAAGATACTATTTCTGATATAGAGAGTCGCATGTATGCAAAGCCACAAGAGGTAGAGGCATATTTAAGCAATCATCCTAAGAAACCATATATTTTATGTGAGTATATGCATGATATGGGAAATTCCATGGGCGGTCTTGGCTCTTACATGAAGTTAATTGATAAATATGAAATGTACCAGGGCGGATTTATTTGGGATTTTATTGACCAGGCACTTTTTGTCACAGATGAAGTGACTGGAAAAGAAGTTCTTCGCTATGGTGGAGACTTTGATGACAGACCGGCAGATTATGAGTTCTCAGGAAATGGAATTGTATTTGCAGATCGTAAAGAGAAACCAGCAATGCAGGAAGTGAGGTATTACTATGGATTATACAAATAATGGAGCTCTTAGAGTTGTATATGGTGATTTTACACTTGGTGTTCATGGAAATGGTTTTGATTATATTTTTTCTTATGCACAGGGAGGATTAGAATCTCTTGTAAAAGATGGATATGAATGGTTATATCGTTGTCCAAAACCAACGTTTTGGAGAGCATTAACAGATAACGATAGAGGAAGTAGTTTTCATTTGAAAAGCGGAAGCTGGCTGGCTGCGGATATGTTTATCGCTTGTAAAAAAGTTGAGGTAATTATGGATGGTATTTCACAGGGCAAACCTTGTGCACCAGACAATAACCGTTATGGTGGTGATGTTTATGCAAATGAGATGAAAGTCATCTTTGTTTACGAAACAGTTACGACACCAAAGACAGAAGTAGAAGTGGCATATACTGTGAAAGAATCCGGTAGCATTAAAGTTGATGTACACTATTTTGGTGCAGAAGGTTTGCCAGAGCTTCCTGCTTTTGGGATGCGTTTCATCATGCCAACCAAGGCGGAGCGATATGTATACGACGGCTTATCAGGTGAAACGTATCCAGACCGCAAAAATGGGGCTGCAAAGGGTGTTTTTGTAATCGATGATTTATCTTTAACTCCATATTTGGTTCCACAGGAATGTGGTATGAGAATGGATACCAATTGGGTAGAAATTCAGAGACGTACCAGTTTGGATAATAGTAGAGAAGATCTTTATGTAGAGAGTTTAAAGGTTGAGAAAATAGATAAACCATTTGCATTTTCATGTCTGCCATATACCGCATCGGAAATCGAGAATGCAACGCATCACGAAGAATTACCACCAGAAAGAAGAACAGTTCTATGTGTGTACGGTGCAGTTCGTGGTGTAGGTGGAATTGATAGCTGGGGCAGTGATGTAGAAGATGCATATCATATCAGTGCAGAGGAAGATATTATATATTCATTTATCATCAGTTAAGTAAGGATGGAGTTTGCAATGGACACAGGGCGATTGATAGAAGAAATTAAAAAGGGAAATCTGGATAAGGATTTTCTGGAAATATATATAGATAAAAATAAATTAGCGTATCAAAAGCAACGCTACATAGATGCTATCAAAATGTATGAGCAGTATTATGGTTTGGATGATGTGAAGATATTCAGTGCACCAGGAAGAAGTGAAATTGGTGGAAATCATACGGATCATCAACATGGCGAGGTATTGGCTGCCGCAATTAATCTGGATGCAATTGGTATTGTAAAAGAAAAATCAAGTGATGAAATTCGTGTCATTTCTGACAAATCACCAGAGCTGGTTGTGTCTTTGGAAGATCTATCCATAAAGGAAGAAGAAAGAGAAACTACAAAAGCACTTATAAAAGGTGTTTTAGCAGGATTTCTTGAAAAAGGTTATGCGATTGGCGGATTTCAGGCATATATAACAAGTGATGTATTGATTGGTTCCGGTGTTTCTTCCTCAGCGGCCTTTGAAACATTAATTGGGACGATATTATCAGGACTGTATAATAAAATGTCGGTTTCTGCCGTAGATATAGCAATGATTGGGCAGTATGCAGAAAATGTATATTTCGGAAAACCATGTGGACTTATGGATCAAATGGCATGTTCTGTAGGAGGTCTGGTGCATATCGATTTTAGAAATCCTGATAATCCAATTGTTGACAAGGTTTCTTTTGATTTAGAAAAATTTGGTTATAGCTTATGCATTACCGATACCAAAGGATCTCACGCAGATTTGACGGATGAATATGCAGCAGTACCAGAAGAAATGAAGCGTGTTGCAAATTATTTTGGCAAGGAAGTATTGGTGGATGTCACCATGGATGAGATGCTAAAGGAGATTGTAGAAATACGAAAAGTATTAAGTGACAGATGTGTTCTAAGAGCATTGCATTTTTGGAACGAAAATGAGCGAGTGAAAAAAGAGGTAAGCGCATTAAAGGATGCAGATATACAGTCATTTCTTTCTACGATCAAGGACTCTGGAAATTCATCCTATAAATATTTACAGAATGTATATTCCAACAAAGATATCTCGCATCAAAACGTTTCTCTGGCATTGGCACTTAGCGAAATGTTTTTAGGTGAAAAGGGTGTCTGCAGAGTACATGGTGGTGGATTTGCTGGAACCATACAGGCCTTTGTGCCTAATGAAAACGTAAAGTTTTATCAGGAACATATGGATAGCGTTTTCGGAAAGGGTACATGTAGTGTGTTGAAGATTAGAAAATTTGGTGGAATGCAGGTTATATAGAATGAGGTGGCAAGTATGAAAATTTTAGTTTTAGGTGGCGCAGGATATATTGGTTCCCATACCGTATATGAGTTAATCGATGCAGGTTATGAGGTCGTGATAATTGATAATCTGCTTACAGGCTTTAAAGAAGCCATTCATCCAGAGGCAAAATTTTATGAAGGCGATATTCGAGATAAAGGTTTTTTGGATAGTGTCTTTGAGAAGGAAGAGATTGATGGAATTATTCATTTTGCAGCGAGTTCACAGGTGGGCGAAAGCATGGTGAATCCTCTTAAATACTATAATAACAATTTATGTGGCACAGAAGTGTTATTGGAAAGTATGGTGGAGCATGGCATTGATAAGATCGTATTTTCGTCAACTGCAGCAACCTATGGAGAACCAGAAAGTATTCCTATTTTGGAGACGGATCGAACTCTCCCTACAAACTGTTATGGAGAGACAAAGCTGTCTATGGAAAAAATGTTCAAGTGGTCTTCACGGGCATATAACCTTAAATATGTATCTCTTAGATACTTTAATGCCTGTGGAGCACATCCAAATGGAAAAATTGGAGAGGCACATAATCCAGAGACACACCTGATTCCTTTGATTCTGCAAGTTCCAAATGGAAAAAGGGATTGTATCAATGTATATGGTACAGATTACGATACAAAAGACGGTACATGTGTTAGAGATTATATTCATGTAAATGATTTGGCACAGGCACATATTCTTGCAATGGAATACCTGGTGAAAGGTGGAGAGAGTAATATTTTCAATCTTGGAAATGGTATTGGATTTACAGTGAAAGAAGTAATCGAAACTGCTAGAAAAATTACGAAGCATCCAATACCTGCGAAAGAAGAAGCCAGAAGAGAGGGGGATCCTTCTGTTCTTATTGCTTCCAGTGATAAGGCAAGGGAGATCCTCGGATGGAAGCCAAAGTATGCAGATTTGGAAACCATTATTGATACAGCATGGAACTGGCATGTAACTCATCCAAATGGTTACGAAGGTTGATGGAGGTTTATAGGATGGATAAATTGATATCAGAATTGGTCAGCTATGGATTAGAAAATCATCTGATTGTACAGGATGACAAGGTGTATATTATTAATAGACTTCTCGAATTATTCCAGAAGAATACATTTCAGTGGAGTGAGGAAAAACCAAGAGCATTGTGTGATATTCTAGCCGATATGACGGAGTATGGAGTAGAGCAGGGGCTTATAGCAGAAGATACCATTACAAACAGAGATTTGTTCGATACAAAGATTATGGGCATTTTGACACCAATGCCATCTGTAGTTCGTAAGCTGTTTGAGGGAAAATATATTGATAGTCCAAAGGAGGCAACGGATTTTTATTATGAGTTTAGTCAGGCGACAAACTATATTAGAAAAGATCGCGTGGCAAAAGATGAAAAGTGGGTAACAGATACCGAATATGGACCAATTGACATTACAATTAATCTGTCAAAGCCAGAAAAGGATCCAAGGGATATTGCAAAGGCTGCTACTCAGCAAAAAAGTGAGTATCCAAAATGTTTATTATGTCAGGAAAACGAAGGATACGCAGGGCATATTACACATCCAGCAAGACAGAATCATCGATTGATACCATTAGAGCTGGCTGGTCAGAAATACTTTTTACAGTATTCTCCTTATGTGTATTACAATGAGCATTGTATTGTGTTTAATGCAGAGCATACACCTATGAAAATAGATAAAAATGTATTTGTTAAATTATTGGATTTTGTAAAACAGTTTCCACATTATACCGTTGGATCTAATGCTGATTTGCCTATTGTAGGCGGTTCTATCTTAAGCCATGATCATTTTCAGGGTGGGGCATATACTTTTGCTATGGCAAAGGCACCATATGAGCATATGTTTGAGTTAAAGGATTATGAAGATGTAACAGCTGGCGTGATAAAGTGGCCAATGTCCGTGATTCGGTTGCAGAGTTATAGTGCAAAGCATATTGCTGATGCGTCAAATTATATTTTAGAAAAGTGGCGTGGATATACAGACGAAGAGGCATTTATTTATTGTGAAACAGAAGGAGTTCCACATAATACCATAACACCAATCGCACGTATGAATGGTGATTTATATGAAATGGATTTAGTGTTGAGAAATAATATTACAACAGAAGAAAGTCCATGGGGTGTATACCATCCAGCGGAAAAATACCACCATATTAAAAAAGAAAATATTGGTTTGATTGAAGTAATGGGATTGGCTGTTTTACCTGCAAGACTACAGCATGAAATGGATATATTAGCTCATGCAATTGTTGAAGGAAAAGACCTTCAAACAATTGCAGAAATCAGCAAACACGCTGATTGGGTAGAAGAATGGCGTGATAGATATGACATTACTTCAGAGAACATCATGTCCATCCTTCAAGGAGAAATTGGGAACGTGTTTGTAAAAGTTCTAGAATGTTCTGGCGTATATAAGCGCACAGAAGATGGAATTGCTGCTTTCAAACGTTTCTTATCGCAGCTTTAAACTACATACGATATCCTCGTTTGAAGTAGCCATTTCTTGCAGAGAATTGGAGTTGATAATTTGTTATTAGCATATGAAAACAAAAATAATGATTTTGTTGTAGAATGGAAAAAGCCAACACATTTTCCTCCTCATTTACATGAAGTGGTGGAAATGGTATATGTGACAAAAGGGACTCTGGAGTTAGGAGTGGGTCAGGAATTATATCATATGGAAAAGGGCGATTTTGCAGTAGTATTTCCAAATGTGATACATCATTATCAAGTATTTGAAGAGGGAGAAAGCAAAGCTTTATATATGCTTGTTTCACCAAAGGTCATTCCGAATTATATGGAAGAAGTGCAGAAGTATTGTCCCGAATGTCCAGTTATAAAAAAGGATTTTTTGCATATAGACATTGTCAAAGCTGTAAAATCATTAATTGATATTGAGAAAACCAATACCAGATTAATTCAAGCATATGTACAAATGATTTTTGCCCATGTTTTTTCGGAAATGAAAATGATAGAGAAAGAACGTATAGGCGGAACAGATCTTGTGTATAAATCGGTAGAGTATGTTGCAAGAAATTTTAGGGAAAAAATCACTTTGGAAAAAATGGCATTTGATCTTGGTGTAAGCAAGTATGTGTTGTCGAGAATATTTGCAAAAACCTTTCATTGTAATTTCGTCACCTATGTAAATGGAGTTCGACTTAAATATGCTGCGTTTATGTTAGATGGTACAATGGAGCCGATTACCAATATTTGTTTTGAATGTGGGTTTGAGAGTCAAAGAACATTTAACCGAGTATTTAAAGAACGTTATAAAATGACGCCAAGAGAGTATAGAAATAAAACGTAAAGTTATGCTAAAAGGACCGCTTTTGAGAAGCGGTCCTTTTTATGTAATTATGCAACTCCTTTTGTTTTCCAAATTCCACTCTGCCATCTTAAGAACATGGCAACAGCTCTTACGCATTCATCCAATGCTAATCCGATATAAGCACCCACTACCATAAGTTCTAAGTGGATACCGAAGAAATAGGTTCCGCCAACTGTGCAAAGGAACATAAAGATTGCTCCGATAATAACTGGGAAAAGTGCGTCGCCACTGGTTTTTAGAGCGTTACCAAATACCAGGTTGGTTGCACGTCCGATTTCCAATACGATGTCAATTGCCAAAAGCTTTGCTACAATAGAAACCATTTCAGGGTCATCCGTAAATAATGACATGATTGGTTCTGCACAAAGAGCAAATATGGATTCTACTGCGATAGCAACTACAATGCCGATAAGAGCAGCTTTTTTCGTTCCTTTATCGCAAGCATCAAATTCCCTGGCACCTACACGCCAGCCTGTTAAAATGGCATTTGCCCCAGCCAGCGCGGCACCAATGGTAAAGGAGAAGTTTGTAATCTGCGCCGTATAGGAACGGGCAGTTACATTTAACCCTTCTGGATCCATTTGATTTAAGAATCGAATCATGAGGGTCATTGCAAAATTATATAAAGCGGATTCCAGCGCAGATGGTAATCCAATCTTTATGATTTGTTGAAAGACTTCTTTTCTAGGAAGTCGATGTGGGTCATCCTTGGCTTTTACCAATTTGCAGGAAGCAATAAATACAATGATAAGGTTTACTGCTTTCGAGATAACCGTTGCGATGGCAACACCTGCAACGCCCATATCAAAGACAAACAAGAATACTGCGTTTAAGCAGAGATTCATAATATTTGCGATGACGGTTGCAGCTAAAGATTGATGCATGAAGCCGAAGGCTCTTAAGTATCCCGCAAAGATAGGAATTAGTGCATTTAAAAAGCAGCAGCCTCCGACAATCTGCAGATAGGTTTCGGCTGGTGCACGAAGTGAATCTGCAATACCAACAATATCCAAAACAAGTCCACTTCCAAAGAATAATATTGCACCGATGACAATACCCAGTACGATATTAAACATGACACCGATTTGTCTTGCCTGATAAGCTACACCAGGTTTTCCCGCACCGATATTCTGGGTCATAACAGCCATCATACCTGTGGAGATGACCGAGAACATGATGATAAACATACCGATGTAAGTATTGGCTGTGCCAACTGCACCTACTGCCTGGTCTCCTACAGAAGAGAGCATCAGGGTATCTACCATACCGGCCAGCATATAAAATAAGGTTTCTAAACAAATTGGGACAAAAAGCTGTCCAAGAGTTTTTCTGTTGTCCATAATATTTCCTTTCTTGAAATATCATAATTTTACCTGCAAAATTCTAGAAAATCTCACATTATTTCATTAAAAAATTGCACTATTTCTAGAAGTTTGCTATTCTATAGAAAAGGAGGGCAGAAAATGTATCGTGAATTAAAAGAAAACAGGCCTCATGGAACACAGGCGTATCCATATACACAATATTTCATACATAAGCCACGACGAGCCTTCCATATTCCTGTGCACTGGCATGATGAGGTAGAAATCATATTTGTCAAAAAAGGTAGGGTTAGCATATCCATTCAGGAAGAGGTTTTTCATGCAAAGCCGGGCGATTTATTTTTTGTAAATTCTGGTGAGCTGCACTTTATGGAGTCAGATGATATGTCAGTGGAATATTACACCATATTATTTCCGTTGGAATTTATATCGTTCCAGTCAGAGGATACAATAGAAAAAGAAGTCTTTCTGCCACTTCGTCAAAAACAGCTCTTGTTTCCAACTGTTCCAGAAGAACAAAAAGAGCAGTTGATACAATGGATTGAGCAGATGATTTTGGTCAATGAGGAAAAGCTAGCAGGATATCAGCTACGTACCAGAATTTTGCTTTTAGAGTTAGTGGATTTTTTGTTAAAGGAAGAATGCTTTAAGACAGTGGACTATGCGAATGCCAGCAGCCTCCAAAGGGATTTGATTGTTTTTGTGCAAAAGCATTATACGGAGAAAATTTCGCTTTCCATGCTGGCTCAGGAATTTCATTTATCCGAGAAATATGTGTCATGGTATTTTAAAGAACATTTTTCGATTAGTTTTATGCAGTATGTGGTGCATCTTCGCATGTCGAAGGCGAAAGATATGCTGGTGACGACGGACCTTCCAATTACGGAGGTGGCATTGTCCTGTGGATATCCAAGTGTGAATTTGTTTATCCGAAATTTTAAGGAGATGTATAATGTTACTCCTTTGCAATATCGAAAGAAGACCAATGCGTTTACCTAGAAATGAGGTTTGATGATATGGAAAATAAAAAGGCAAATATTTTAATTGCAGATGATGAAAAAGAAATTCGAGATATCTTAAAGCTCCTTTTGGAAGGAGAAGGCTATGAGGTATTGGCAGTAGCAGACGGACGTGCCGTGGTAGAGGCGGCAGCAACTAATATTGACTTGTATATTTTAGATGTGAACATGCCAGAGATGACGGGCTTTATGGCGGCCATGGAGCTTCGTAAAAAGTATGATACTCCTATCATTTTCCTGACTGCTTATTCAGGAGAGATGGACAAAGTGATGGGATTTTCTGCAGGAGCAGATGATTACATCGTAAAGCCGTTTTCCAACATGGAACTTTTGATGCGAGTGAAGGCAATTTTACGTCGAAGTGTACGTCGTGAGAGTGAGATTGATGCTGTCGAGACAAGAGATACTAAGATAAGAAATCAGATTCCATTTGGTGATTTGCTTTTGGATTTGGATAACCAGTCGGTGCTGCGAGGGGAGGAAGTCGTTTCTCTTACAGGTACCGAATTTAAAATATTGGAGCTTTTAGTCAGTCACAAGAAAAAGGTATATTCTTTGGAAAATATCTATCAGAGTATTTGGGAAGAGGAGGCCGTTGCGGACAGTGCTATCATGGTACACATCAAAAATATCCGCAAGAAAATCGGTGATGATTCCCGTAATCCAAAGTATATAAAAACAGCATGGGGAAAGGGATACTATGTGGAGTAATGTAGACAGAGAAAAGAAGGAACTCAGTAGAACAACAAAACGATTATCGCGAGAAATTCTAGGCGTATTTGCTAAGACATTTTTACTATCTGCTGTCAGTTTTTGGATACTGAACGAGGTTGCAAATATCATTGTTTTAAACTATGTGGAAGCGGAGTTGCTCGTGATAACCGAATACCAGCTGATTGATTTGCAATATGGTATTTTGGGTATTAGCTTTGTGTCTGCAATTATTTTGTTTATTGTTTTGTTTCTCTTTCTTGTGGGGGAACGTCTGGCATATATTAGAGAAATTGAAAAAGGCATTGATGCGTTGGGGCGACATGAGTGGAGTTATAAGATTCCGTTGCAAGGGAAGAATGAGTTGACGGAGTTGGCAGAGTTAATTAATTTTTTTGCAAAGGAAGAGCAAGCGTTTCAGGAAAAGGAAAAGCAAATGCAGGAAGAGAAAGAAGCTTTGGTGCGTGGATTATCCCACGATATTCGCACACCGCTTACCTCTATTTTGTCTTACTCAGAATATATAAAGGGCAAGGACAACTTGTCCGAGCGTGAGATAAGCGAATATATCGAGTTGATGGAGCAAAAAGCCCAGCAGATTAAGGTGCTGACGGATCGTCTGTTAGATGGGGGAACACGTCAGTTAGAAACGATTGAAAATGGAGTCTTTTTCATGCAGCAGCTGGTGGACGAATGGGAAGCAGAATTGGAGTCCGAGTTTGAATGTCAAATTGATTTGTCGAACTGTCCGGACTTCGCCGGCGAATTTGATGTACAGGAGCTTCGTCGTATCTTTGATAATTTGGCATCCAATATCAAAAAATATGCTGACAAAGATGCCCCTGTTGTATTACGTGTTGCTGAAAAGGGTGGACGAGTATGTATTGCTCAGTCAAATACATGTAAGCAAATTAAGGTTCCGGTGGAAAGTACGAAAATCGGAATTGACAGTATCCGAAAGATTGCAGCACATTATGGTGGCGCAGTGGAGATTTCACAGACAGAAGAGAAGTTTTCTATCGAAATCTCATTGGTGGAAATCAAATAGCAATCTTTAGAATTTCTTTAGAATTACCTTGCATTTTTCTTTAGAAGTTTTCATTAGGATAAACTTGTAAAAAGAAAACAGCAGAAACAAAGATTTCTGCACAAGGTAAGAAAGAGAGGTAACAATTATGTTAGAAATTTTAATGGACCCTTTAGGAGCATTAGTAATCACATTTTTCGTAATGAGCATCATCAGCATCGCAGGATTGGTACTGTTGTACTTGTCTAAAAATGAGAAACTGAAAAAAGGCTTATTATACTTTTCTACAGCATGGAGTATCGTAATTGCCTATTGTGGTATTCTCGTTTCCGATGGCTTCTATTTTGCAAATGGAGGAATTGCAGTAGTACTTGGTGCACTTGGTATTGCTGGACTTTTGATTCAGCTTATTTCTAAAAAAGAAAACAAGTTCCAGATTGCAAGAATCCTGGTAACGATTTCAGTGGTAGCAGGCATGGTGAACTGCTTCTTAATCTAGAAGGAGAAATAATTATGATTTATACGGTTACCTTTAATCCATCCTTAGATTACATCATTTCGGTGGATGGTTTTGCATTAGGAAAAACAAATCGAACTACATCTGAGCAGATGCTGGCTGGCGGAAAAGGCATTAATGTTTCAACTGTGCTTACGAATCTTGGCATTGAAAATGTGGCTCTAGGTTTCGTGGCAGGATTTACAGGGAAAGAACTTGAGTGCATGGTAAAAGAAAGCGGTATTATCTGTGATTTTATCACTCTGAAAAATGGTTGTTCTCGTATCAATGTAAAAATGAAGGATTTTGATGGAACAGAAATAAATGGCATGGGACCTGTGATTGGAGAAGAAGCAATTCTACAGCTGATGCAGCAGTTAAGTCGGTTGCAGGAGGGAGATACCCTTGTGTTGGCAGGCAGTATACCAAGCAGTATGAGTGATTCTGTTTATCGGGATATCATGTCAAAGTTAAAGGATAGGGGAATCAATTTTGTTGTGGATGCGACGAAAGATTTGTTATTAAATGTTCTGGAATTCCATCCATTTTTAATCAAACCAAACAACCATGAATTAGGGGAGATTTTTGGAATTGAACTTACGACGAGAGAATCCGTCGTTCCTTATGCAAGGAAATTGCAGGAGATGGGAGCCAGAAACGTACTTGTTTCCATGGGCGGTGAAGGTGCAGTTCTTTTGGATGAAGCACAGAAGGTTTACATGCTCTCAGCACCAAAAGGAAACTTAGTAAATGCAGTAGGTGCAGGCGATTCCATGGTGGCAGGCTTTTTAGCCGGCTGGACAGAGAAGAAGGATTACGCCTACGCCTTTCAAATGGCGGTTGCCGCAGGCAGTGCCAGTGCTTTTTCGGAGGTTTTGGCAACGA
>JAFUPI010000033.1 GCA_017481285.1 Agathobacter sp.
CATACTATCACTAATCAAAACGATTCTATCATCACCGAACATCTTGAAAGTAGTACGAACTGTTGATGGATGACTATGAATACCATCACAAATCAATTCTACCATTACCTGCTCGTTATCACATGCTGCACCGATAACACCTGGTGCTCTGTGTGAATATGGTGGCATTGCATTGTATAAATGTGTTACATGCTTAGCACCTTTTTGAATCGCTTCTGTTGCTATATCCCAATCTGCCGCGGTATGTGCCAAAGACACGGTTACCTTGTCAGAAATTCTTTCAATACAATCCATTGCACCGTCTACTTCTGGAGCAATGTCACAAAGTTTTATAAGTCCATTTGCAGCTGCCTGTAAACGTTCAAACATATCTGCATCTGGTTTATGAATATATTCTCCATTTTGTGCCCCTTTTTTCTCCATAGAGATAAAAGGCCCTTCCATATTGATACCAACTAAGGTAGCACCTTTCTCGCTCTTATAGTTGGCAGCATTTGCAAAAATATTTGTTAATTGTTCTTCTGAAAACGTCATAGATGCTGGACAAATTGTGGTAACACCATTAGAAAGTTCGTACTCTGCCATCTTTTCAAGAGCTTCCTGTGTACCATCACAAAAATCATAGCCTACACATCCATGAAAATGAATATCTGTAAGTCCTGGAATTACATATAATCCAGTTGCGTCGATAACTTCTCCGATTTCTGTAGAGGAAATCTTATCGCCTTCTATACCCAGATTTTTCTCAATAAATTTTGCTTCTTCTGTAAAAACCTTACCATTTTTAATAATCATATTGTTTTCCTTCCCCCTACTCATTTTGTTTATTTTAACATATCTCTTGTAATAGCGAAACTATTAACTTTAGCAAGAAAGTGGGATGTTACAAAACATCCCACTTCGCACTGCTTATCATTTAAGATTATGTATTATTTACAAAGTTTCTTGAATTCGTCTGCTACGAACTGAACTTTTGTACCTACAATAACCTGTACGCTAGTTTTACCTGGACGGATAATACCAGAGATACCAGCTGATTTAATTTTAGCTTCATTTACTAAAGCCTGATCTTTAACTTCAAGACGAAGTCTTGTTACACAGTTATCAATACTTGTAACGTTTTCTTTTCCGCCAAGACCTTCTAAAATAATAGCTGCAACTTCTGTAAAGTTGTCATTTGAAAGAACTACTTTCTTTTCTGCTTCTACGTCATCATCTTCACGACCTGGTGTCTTAAGATCAAGAGCCTTAATAACAATACGGAATACGATGTAGTAAATCACACCAACTACGATACCAACAGGAATGATTAACCATGGATTCTGTGCAAGTGGTAAACCTGAGCTTAATGCTAAGTCGATAGCACCACCTGAGAAACAGAAACCTGCTCTGATTGGAAGTGCAACTGTAATAGCAGCTGTTACACCAGCAAGGATAGCGTGTACTAAGTAAAGTGCTGGAGCAAGGAACATGAATGAGAATTCGATTGGTTCTGTTACACCAGTAAAGAATGAACAGAATGCAGCTGAAGCAAGTAAACCTGCTGTAACTTTCTTCTTGTTATCTTTAGCTGTGTGATACATAGCCAAACATGCTGCTGGAAGACCGAACATCATGAATGGGAAGAATCCTGTCATGTAAATACCAGTCTGTCCTAATGTACCTGTGTTACCCCAGAAGTTTCCAAGGTCATTGATACCAGCAACGTCAAACCAGAATACTGAGTTTAATGCATGGTGTAAACCGAATGGAATTAAGAGACGGTTTAAGAATGCATAAATACCAGCACCGATTGCGCCCATGCTTACAACGCCTTTTCCTAATGCAACTAAGCCGTTGAATAAAACTGGCCATACAAAGAATAATACAACACAAACTACCAATGAAGCTACAGCTGTAACGATAGCTACACAACGTTTTCCACTAAAGAATGAAAGTGCATCTGGTAATTTTGTGCCTTTGAACTTGTTGTAGCAAGCTGCACCGATTACACCGGCTAAGATACCGATGAACTGGTTTCCGATTTTTTCGAAAGCAGCATCAGCTTCAGCGCCTGTGAAAGCTGCAACAGAGCCTGAACTAAGTACAGTTGTGATAACTAAGAATGATACTAAACCAGCAAGACCTGCAGTACCTTCTCCGTCATCTGACATGCCGATTGCAACGCCGAGTGCAAATAACCATGCCATGTTGTCAATTAAAGCACCACCGGCTTTAATACAAATTACACCTGCTGAATATGCAAGACCAGATGCTTCTGCTCCTGGAACACCCATGAATGCAGGTGCGAGGATGTAACCAACGCCCATTAAAATACCACAAACTGGTAAACAAGCTACTGGTAACATCAATGATTTTCCTAATTTCTGAAGAAATTTCATCATAATAGAAAATCCCCTTTCTTAATATAAATTTTTTATAATAATCCGTGCCCTCAACACGGATTCTTACCAAAAGAACACAACAACTTATAACCGAGAATATTATAAGTTTGTTTCGAAGAATGATTTCATAGCTTCTGCTGCAGCTACTTCATCATCGCCTTCAATCGTAACAGTCACTTCGTGACCCTGTTTTACGCCCATGCTCATAACGCCCATAAGGCCTTTTGCTGCACCTTTTTTGCCATTTGCTTCTAATGTAATCGTGCTTGCAAAATTCTTAGCTTCTTTTACAAGAAGTCCTGCTGGACGAGCATGAATGCCTAATTCATCCTTAATAACATAAGTAAATGTCTGCATAAATGTATCCTCCCCCTTTTATTTATCTAATTCCATAACTGTATCACCAGGTTCAACCTGCTTACCAGTTGTGCGAATTACATCTTTGTAATCATCTGCATTGCAGATAACAATAGGTGTGATGGTATCATAACCAGCAGCTTTGATTGCTTCCATATCGAATTCTAAAAGCAAGTCGCCTTTTTTCACTGCCGCACCAGTTTCTACATGTGTGGTATAGTGTTCGCCTTTTAACATTACTGTATCAAGACCTACATGAATTAATACCTCTGCACCTTTAGCTGAAACTAAACTGATTGCATGTTTGGTATCGAAAACCAAAGCAACTTCTCCATCGAATGGAGCATACACTTTACCTTCAGATGGCTTAATTGCCATACCTTTGCCAAGCATTTCTTCTGCAAATGTTGGATCATTTACTTCTGCACTTGGAACAGCCTCCCCTTTTAAAGGTGCTCCAATTACATCTTCGTATTCTTTTGCTTTTTTCTTGAAAAAATCGAACATTGGTCCCAACTCCTTTTCTTAGCATAATACTACTATTTATTATATATATTCTACCACGTCTTTAGACAATGTCAACAAATCATTGTGTAAAACACTTTGTTTTTTCATAAATTTACACAATTTTCCTATTATTGTTTTTTATAAATGAATAATGGTATAATGGATACAATATATTTTCAAAAAGGAGCTTTTATGAAACCAACAGCACTTATTACAGGTGCCTCTCGTGGCATAGGAAAAGCAATCGCATTCCGCTTTGCTAAGGAAGGGTATTCTCTTATCATAAATTGTAACAAATCCGCCGATGCACTCATGACATTAAAAGAAGAGCTTGTAGCAAAATATCATATCCCAGTTTTGGCTTCCGTTGGAAATGTAGGCGATTATACTTACATCCAGCAATTGTTTGAGGAAATTCAAAAAGAATTCGGTGGCGTTGATATTGTCGTAAACAATGCAGGCATTTCACACATCGGTTTGTTAAGCGACATGACTCCGGAAGAATGGCACAACCTTATGAATATAAATCTTTCTTCTGCATTCTATACCTCAAAACTTGCGATCCCATATATGTTATCCAAGCAGCAGGGAAAAATCATCAACATTTCTTCCGTATGGGGAAACATCGGTGCTTCCTGTGAGGTAGCATACTCTGCCAGCAAAGGCGGACTGAACAGTTTTACCAAAGCCTTAGCCAAGGAATTAGCTCCAAGCAATATTCAGGTAAATGCCATTGCCTGTGGGTGCATTGATACAGAAATGAACCAATGTTTCTCCGATGAGGAGCGACTCGCATTGATAGATGAAATACCGGCTGGTCGTTTTGGATTGCCTGAAGAAGTAGCTGCATTAGTTCACACCCTGGCAAATGAATCCAATTATTTAACCGGACAAATAATTACATTAGACGGAGGATGGTGTTAAACACCATCCTTTTCTCGTTTTATAAGAAAAAGGTCGCGTATCGCGACCTTTTAAGTTTTTTACCTTGTTTTATTTTAAAATGTGCCCATGGGCAGATTAAGACAGGGAACATACCCACTCAAAATATCTACAAAAGAATATCCCCAGTTTTCTGATCGTCTAAAAATAGCTATGCAACTTCGAGAGTGTTCGGTAGATGAATTAGCAGCATCATCCTATTTGACAAAATCCGCTATTTGCGGATATCGCTCTGGGCAACGTAGTCCCAATGTGGACACATTGCGCATTATCGCCGAAAACCTAGATGTCAGTGCTGATTTTTTAATAGGCTTAAAGGAATACATTTATGTCTAAAACTGGATTTTTCTGCTCATACACAATATAAAATCCTTTGTATAAACTTCTCCATTTTATATCATGTCACCTAAAAAGGAACTACCATATATGGCATTTCTGTCACATACAGTAGTTCCATTTAAGTCTTATTCTGCAACAAATATAATCGTTGTTCTTGCTGGAACACGAATGGTATTTGGTCCAAATTTTTCTGTCATATAATCGAAATCTGCATCGTCCTTATATTCACAGTTTGTATTTACTTTCACCTTCCACTCCATACCATTGGTTAAGGATGGCAGCTGCAAGGTAAGTGGCTCCCAATAAGAGTTCATACAATAAAATACCAAATCATCATTCGTATCATCTGCATTTCGTCCTGCAAACATGATACCAATCATATGAGTATTGTATTCCGTTACACTGTTATATGGATAGCCATTGTGCACGCTGATTGGTGGCAGCTGACAAACCGCTCCCTTGGTCTGCTTTCTAAGAATTGGATGATCCTTTCTAAACTGAATCATATATCTTACAAAATCGTGAACTTCTTTATATTCCTCTAATCTGTTCCAATCCAACCAGGAAATAATATTATCCTGACAATACGCATTGTTATTACCATACTGGGTATTACAGAACTCATCTCCTGCAAAAAACATTGCGGCACCGCGACTGCACAAAAGAGCTGCAAACGCATTTTTTACCAGACGACGACGGAGGTTATTGATGACAGGATCATCTGTTTCACCTTCATGTCCACAGTTCCAGCTTCTACCATTATTATCACCGTCGGTATTGTCCCATCCATTCATTTCATTATGTTTTTCATTATAAGAATACAGGTCATACATCGTAAATCCATCATGACAAGTGATAAAGTTGATGGATGCACCATGTCCTCTTCCTTCTGGACTATATAGGTCTCCAGATCCTGTAATACGCGTGATAGCAGCTCCTGCTGCACCATTATCACCTTTTAAGAAACCGCGCATATCATCACGATATTTTCCATTCCATTCTGCCCATCGATTCCAAGAAGGGAAGCTTCCTACCTGATACAAGCCACCAGCATCCCAAGCCTCTGCAATCAGTTTCGTTTTACTTAATGCAGAATCAAATGCAAGGGTCTCCAAAATAGGCGGATTCGCCATAGGGGCACCATTCTGGTCACGACCCAAAATAGAAGCAAGGTCAAAACGGAAGCCATCTACTCGATATTCCGTTACCCAATGACGAAGGCAGTCTAAGATGAAGTTTCGTACAATTGGATGATTACAATTCATTACATTACCACAACCACTGAAGTTGTAATACTTTCCATCTGGAGTAAGCATATAATAAATATTGTTATCAATTCCTTTAAATGAGAAACATGGACCTGCTTCATTTCCTTCTGCAGTATGGTTAAATACAACGTCCAGAATAACTTCAATTCCATTTTTCTTCAAATCATAAATAAGACGTTTTAATTCTTTTCCTTCGAAATTATGCTCTTCCGAAGATGCATACCCTGTGTTTGGTGCAAAGAAAGAAACCGTATTATATCCCCAGTAATTGTAAAGCTGTACGCCATCTACAACACGTGCACTTTCCATTTCGTCAAACTCGAAAATAGGCATAAGCTCAACTGCATTAATTCCCAAGTCTTTTAGGTAAGGAATCTTCTCACGCAATCCCTGGAAAGTACCTTTCGCATCTACCTTGGAAGAATTGTCCTTGGTATAACCACGTACATGGGTTTCATAAATCACCAAATCCTCGATTGGAATATTCAGCTGACCTACTTCACCCCAGTCAAATTCACTTTTTACAACGCGGGCATGGTATTCAAAATCTTTTCCATCCTTTGGTCTTTCGCCCCAGTGACGCTGTCCTGTTACTGCTCTGGCGTACGGATCTAAGATGACATTTTCTTTGTTGAAAGAAATACCTTTTTCTGGTTTATTAGGACCATCAAAGCGATATGCATATTCAAAATCCTGAATTTTGATATCATACACCAAAATAGAATACGTATCTCCGATTCGGTAGGACTCTGGAATCGGAATCACTACCTTTGGTTCTTTTCCATGTGGCTCATATAACAACAATTCTGCACTCGTAGCACCATGGGAGCTCACGGTAAAGCTTACACCATTCTTGGTTTCAAATGCACCCTTCATACGATAAAAACCTGGTCTTACCAAGTAGCCATTGATTTCCTGTAATGGACACAGAATCGCACCCTGTAATCCATCGGATTCGCCCAACTGCTTCTTATCACTGTTATTTATATTTACTTTTTCTGGTTTAGTATTAATTCGCCATTTCATCTATATTAACTTCCTTCAAGTCTTTATTTTCTAGTCTATTCTGCAGTCTTAATTAATAGATTTCCCTGCTCATCAAAATACACTCCACCATATGGAGCAGAATACGCATTCAAGTTTTTAATAATTACGCTAGCTTGTTCCGCATTTGCGATGATTGGCTGGAAATTATTATAATTATTATATCCACTCACTCTGGCTGGAATCATCTTTGCTGTAATATCACTCTGGAGCACACCATCTACAAAGGTAAATGTCTGCTGATATACCGCTGTATCTTTATTGCCTGGATTACGGTTAGCTCCAAACGAGAAGTTTCCAAGGCTATAGCAAATAATCTTTCCTTTGTATTGCTCTACGCCCTGCAAACAGTGAGAGTGATTTCCAATAATTAAGTCTGCACCTGCATCAATGAGGTCATGCCCCCATTTTCTCTGATAATCATTGGCATAGTTGTCACCTTCCGTTCCCCAATGACAAGCAACAATCACTAAATCTGCACCACTCTCTTTTGCTGACTGTATACCACTAATCAAGTACTTCTCATTTACGCCTCCAGAACTTGCTATAATGCTTGCAGATACAATAGCCACTTTTACGTCTTCATCTGTAGTATAGTAAGCCACAATATCATTATAGGCATAAGCAAGGTTCGCTTCCTGCAAAGCACTTATCGTATCCTCTAAACCTTTTTGTCCATAATCATAAGTATGATTATTTCCTAAAGAACAAGCCTCGACCGCACTACTGGCCATAATACCGGTATATTTTTTCGGTCCTTTGATATTAAATTCTTTTGCTACAATATCCATAGAATCTGTTAAAGAAACTTCCAGATTAATCAGTGTTAAATCATCATTTTCAAAAATCTCTTTAAATTTTTCAAAGAAATAGGCTTCTCCATAGCTATCATAGTAGCTGTGAAAGGACCCTTGGTAACCATGGGTCTCCAATACTCCCAACGCACAGTCTCCTGTTGCAGTAATTGTAACTGTAGAAACCACTGGTTCTGGTTCTTTTTCTGTTTCTTTTTCTGTTTCTTCTACACTTTCTGTCTCTTCTGTTACAGCCTCGGAATTCTTTTCTGTATCAGGCTCTGTTTCTCCACCGGCTTTGCCACATCCCACAAGCATAAATGCCACGAGCAGTAAAGCAAGCACCTTATAAAGATTTCTTCTCATATGTTTCTCCTCATCTTTATTTTTGTAATATATCCACTAAATGTCCACTCGCACCTAACAAATCCGCTCTCTCGCAAGTAGCCAAATGGTACTGAATAAAGTACTGGAATTCTTCTTCATCCAAAGCATTCAGATATGGACGAATATAGTTCGCCGCTCCATCTGCAGCAACAATTTCCAATCGTTCTAAACCGACTTCCTGGTTCAATTCTGCAATATCTTCCGTACGTACAAAGCTATACAATTCATTGGCTTTCTTGGTACAATGGAAACTTTCATCCAGCATACCTGTTTGCATACCTTCTTTGATATGACGCTCTTTGATTGCATAAGTAATGACACTGTACTCATTCATAATATATGCCACCAGGATTTTGCCACCTGGTTTTGTTACACGTTTTGCCTCAGAAAGGGCTTTCATTTTCTCTTCCTTCTCATGAAGATGATACATCGGGCCAAACACGAGCACCACATCAAAGCTATTATCCTCGAAACGTTTGAGTTTCATAGCATTCCCCTGATACGCCTTAACTGCACTGCCTTTCGCTTTCAATCGCGCCAGATTGTGTTTTACCAACTCTACAGCCGTTACATCATAGCCCTCTTCTGCCAAAGGCACACTGTAACGCCCTGTCGCAGCACCAACGTCTAAAATCTTAATCTCCGATTTTGGCATGGTCTTTTCTAACTCTGCAAGATATTTGTGCAAGTATTTCATGGAGGTAATAAACTCCACCTGCCCATGTCTTGAATCTAAACGTTTTTCTTCATTAAATTTGTTGTAATACAATTCTAATTCTGTCAATTTGATTCCTTAATTTCCTTTTTATTTCTATACATGGATAAATCTGCTCGATGACGAATATCTTCAATCGTTTCGTCCAATTCTGCATCATAGTTCGCGTAACCACATGCAATTCCAAATCCACTATCCGGATTATCTACAAGATAATGGCGAATTGCTACCTGCAGTGCATCTCTCTTTTTCAAAAACTGCGCTTCTGATACACCTTTTGTAATAATACAAAATTCATCGCCACCCATACGATAAACTTTTCCTAAACCTGCGAATACCTTCGTAATCATTTTTGCAGCATCGGAAATGTATTTATCTCCAGCTTTATGTCCCTTGGTATCATTACACTTTTTCAAATCGTTTAAGTCAAACGTAATCAACTGTACGCCTGTCAATGTTGACATTTCGCTGATATCTTCGGAATATGCATTACGATTGAAGCAGCAGGTCAGCATATCCTTCATTGCCATTTCCTTCAACAATTCCATTTTCTGCTCTTCCTGCAGTTTTTCACGTGCCACATGTGTAGTTTCTAAACCGAGAATAATTGCATAAATCAGGAAACCAACTTTCGCAATCTTTTCTGCCTTCATAACATTGATATAATAAGAACTCATATCAATTACTGCTGTTATAACGAGAATCAAAAGTCCTACTACATTGATGGCAACCTTCTTAATATTCTTTCGTTCAATAATACCTTTGATAATCGCATATAAAAGATAAACCAGAATCAACACAATGCTTACCATCGTGTAATTAGCCGTCTGTTTCACTCCTGCAATTCCCGTTAAATGAAGTGCCTGACATACCATGGTTTCCACAACAATATATCCACAAATCAGTTTATATACGATTTTGTCTTCCACCTCTAAAAACTCTTTAAAGAAAAGAATCGCTGGCAAACACATCGTCATAAGACAGGTAAATGCGAGATACGAGAAAAATGCTCGATTCTCAAACAAAAATACTGCGAAACGGGTTTCACCCACATTCCAAATACCAAAAATAATGGCAAATAAGCCCAAGTACAATACGGCTCTCTGCTGGTTGGCTTTCCAAAAAACAATGAGCCAATACATCGTTAATGCAATACCGATTACGACAATAGCACCAGACATAATGATTTCCACTGCTGCACCACCAACGACATCGCGATAGATATTATTTGTATTGCCCAGCTCGAATACTGGAACCTGTTTGCTCAATTCTGGATACACCTGCGAAACCGTAACTGTAACCTCTTTTACATCCAGTGGAAGAGTTATCATATTCCACATCGCACCCGGTGTGTGCCCAAATATAGAATCTGCACACTCTAATGAATACACCAGTTCACCCTCTATATGTACGAAAACTTCCTGATGATTGGTATAAAACAAAAGTGTATTGTGATTCACATCCAAATCACCAAAACTTAGATAATATACTTCAGTTCCTTTATCAACTTTTTCTACTTTATCTGCCACAATCTCCTGATTTTTTACCTCATAAGCAGGATTGTACATATTATCAGAAGTTACATGAAACGCGATTACACAAAGAACTGCGAATATAATCAAAAATATCGAAGTCCATGCTTCCTTACGGAAAAATCTCATATTTTACCTCTTTTCTATCAAAATCCAAACTACACCGACTTTATTATATTATAAAATGCCATATAATGGAACGATAAAGATTGTTTTTTTTGCGATACTTACTTATAATGGATAAATATTAGGAATTTAGAAAGGAAATTAAAAATGTACGACAAATGGTCATTAGATGTACTCTACTCTGGTTTTGACGACCCAAAATTTCAGAGCGAGTTTCAACAATTGGATGAATTTGTAGAAAAATTCAAAAACACAGTAGAAAATCTGAATTCGCAAGACGCAAGAACTGCAACCAAAGAAGCACTTACTTTAACGGAAGATTTCCGAAAAGTATTCTTCCGTCTCGTAAACTATTGCTCACTCCGTCAAAATGCAAACACCAATGACGGCGAAAGCGTATCTTATTTAGGACGTATCATTCAGAAGCACAATGATATCATCCCATACTCAACCGCTATTGAGAAATATCTCTCTACTCTTCCAAATTTGGATGAAGTAATCGGTGACGATGAAATGCTTCAGGACTACTCCTTCTACCTGCATGAATTACAGAAGTCTGCAAAATATCTCTTAAGCGAGGAAGTAGAAACTGCACTCAGTGCAATGGATATGAGCGGCGGCAATGCATGGAGTGATTTACAGGGATACCTTACATCTTCTGTAAAAGTAGATTACAATGGTGAAACTACTACTCTTTCTGCAATCCGCAACATGGCTTATGATGCAGATCCAGAGGTTCGTAAGAGTGCTTATGAAGCAGAAATTGCAGCCTATGATAAAATCAAAGATGCTATCTGTTTCTCGTTAAACAGTATTAAAATGCAGGATTTAACGGAATGCAAGCTCCGTGGACATGCATCACCATTGGATAAAGTATTATTCCATTCCAAAATGCAGCGTTCCACTTTAGATGCTTTGTTAGAAGCAATGAAAGAATATATGCCAAACTTCCACAGCTATTTACGTGCAAAAGCGGAAGCTCTTGGTCACAAAAATGGCCTCCCTTGGTATGACTTATTCGCCCTAATGGGTAAGAGCGATAAAAAGTATACTGTAGAAGAAGCAAAAGCATACTTGATGAATATTTTCGAAAAAGAAAACCCACGTCTTGCAAAAATCGTAGACCGTGCATTTGAAGAAAACTGGATTGACTTCTTCCCTCGTGAAGGAAAGGTCGGCGGTGCCTTCTGTGCTGGTTTGGATTCTGAAAAAGAGTTCCGTGTGCTTACAAACTACGATGGTTCCATGAGTGATATCGTAACCTTGGCTCACGAACTGGGACATGGTTATCATGATTTTATGACTTTTGACAACAGACCTTTAAATATGAGTTACTCCATGCCTGTTGCAGAAACTGCTTCTACCTTTAACGAAAACATCGTTGTAAACTATGCAATCAAAAATGCAGCTGACAACGATGAAAAACTTGCTTTATTAGAAGGTCAGCTCAGTGATGTAACACAAATCATCTGTGACATCTACTCTCGCTTCCTCTTCGAATCAAAGGTAGTAAACAATCGTTCCGAAAACTTTATGTTTGCAGACGAACTTTGCAGCATCATGTTAGACGCACAGAAAGAAGCTTATGGCGACGGCTTAGACCATGAAGCACTTCACCCATACATGTGGGTATGCAAGGGTCACTACTACAGTGCCGGTCTTGGCTTCTACAACTTCCCATATGCATTTGGCGGCTTATTTGCTCGCGGCTTATATGCGAAATTCCAGCAGGAAGGACCAGCATTCCTTGAAAAATACAACTATATGTTAAAAGAAACTCCTGTAAGAAGTGTGGAAGACGTAGCTAAGATTTGCGACATCGACTTAACCAGCAAAGAATTCTGGCTCATGAGTCTCCACTCATACGATGAGGCAATTTCTCAGTATAAAGAACTTGTTAAAAACTAAGTTTTTCTAAATACCACGAAAAAG
>JAFUPI010000034.1 GCA_017481285.1 Agathobacter sp.
CTAACTCAGCGATTTCCTGCTCAATCTGTGCACAGATTACGAATACTTCACTGTTTTCTTCTGCAGCAAGTTTGCGAACCGCTTCTACGTTTGCATTGTTCGCTCCATCATCTGCTAAGTCGTCTTCTTCTACGTTAGCTGCATAGATTGTAGATTTTGCAGTAAGAAGATTATAGCCTGCAAACCAAGCCTGCATATCTTCATCATCTGGGACTTCAAACGTACGAGCCATCTTGCTATCTTCCAAGTGTGCCTTGATTGCTTCCAAAAGTTCTAATTCTTTTGCAAGAGTCTTGTCCATTCGAGCCTGTTTTGCAACCTTCGCAATACGACGCTCTAAGATTTCCAAGTCTGAGAAGATAAGTTCTAAGTTAATGGTCTCAATATCACGTACTGGATTGATGCTTCCATCAACATGAACGATGTTCGAATTCTCAAAACAACGTACAACATGCACGATTGCATCTACTTCACGAATATTTGCAAGGAACTGGTTTCCGAGACCTTCACCCTTGCTGGCTCCTTTTACAAGACCTGCAATATCTACGAATTCAATAATCGCTGGTGTTACCTTTCTAGTCTTATATAAATCACCCAGAAGTTTTAATCTTTCATCTGGTACTGGTACGATACCTACGTTTGGATCGATGGTACAGAATGGGTAGTTCGCTGATTCTGCACCTGCTTTTGTTAATGCGTTGAATAATGTACTTTTACCTACGTTTGGTAAACCTACTATGCCTAATTTCATTTTTATCTATCTCCTTTGTATTTAAACAAATGATTTCTTTACAACTCTTAAAGTCTAGCATGAATACATGGATTTTTCAAGCAATAATCCATTCGCTCTACACAATCTTCGTAATAACTTCAATTAAAAACTGCTCTACATCTTCATTTTTATTCTTTGATTTCATCATCAGATGAATAGAACCACCTATTAGAAACGAGATGAGCATCTGGTCTTCTTTTGCATAATAATTTCGGATCCTTTTTTCGATTCGTTCTATCAGTTCATCCATTTTATCCTTAAATACAACACGAAGCATATCGTTTTCCGACTCTAATACTGCATGCATACCATTGATAAAACGGTCAGCATCCGTTAACATCATATCGATATCCTGAAAGTTATTCAAGAAGTTATCCAACACCTCTTTTTCCAACTCCTCTGATAGTTCGTAGATATCCTGATAGTGATTATAAAATGTCGTCTTATTTATCATGGCTTTTTCACATAGAGTATTTACCTTTATTTCATCTACAGAATGTTTCTTTCTAAGTTCTAAGAATGCATCTCTGATATTTTTCTTCGTTTTGACGACTCTTAAATCCATAATACCTATTCCTTTCTCAACTCTTTTTCTATTTTAGTTGATTATTCAACTTTTTAAAAAATATGTATGTGGAATTTCTCAACTCTCCGTTGTATAATCTACCCATAGTATAAATCAAAAAGAATTATGATGCAACAGAAAGGGGTAGTTATGGCAAAGAACTTAAGCTTAAAAAATGTAGAGAACTTAAAATCTCTTCGTACAATTGATGAAAAACTTTTGTCTTACAACATCGAAATGACAGAAGTAACTGGTGGTACATTCTGGAAAGCATATACCAAGGGACAGATTGAAGGAACTGAAGGATTTCCACTTATCAATTTCGGGAAAAAAGATGAAATGCATCAGTGGTATGATCCAATCGACTCAACAAACCCACGTCTTATCAAACTCGCAAAAGAACTCGGTTCTGTATGGATTCGTGTATCTGGTACATGGTCTACCAAGACTTATTATGACTTTGACGGACACACAAATGGTGTTGCTCCAGAAGGATTTGACAGTGTTCTTACAAAGGATCAGTGGACAAACTTACTTGACTTCGTAAAAGCAGTAGATGGTAAATTACTTATCTCTGTAGCAAACTGTGATGGTATCCATGCAGCAAATGAACCATGGCAGCCAGAACAGGCAAAACTTATTTTCGATTTCAGTAAAGAATATGGTGTTCCAATTGAAGCTGTAGAATTCATGAACGAGCCAAACCTTTTAGCATATTCTGGTGCTCCAAAAGATTATACTTTCGACGATTTCATCCGTGACCAGGACATCTTCACGAAATGGGTACATGAAAACTATCCAGAATGTTTAGTAGTAGGTCCATGTTCTGTAGGTTGTGGAAAAATGGGCAAAATCGACACCGAAAAAGGCCTTATGAAGAAACTTACTAGCTCTATGGCTACTATCAACCTTCTTAAAGGCTCAAAAGAAACAATGGATGTATACAGCTACCACTACTACAATGGTGTATCTGGACGTATCACAACTTTACCATTCGTACATTGGTCACCAGCCAAAGCAACCAGCGAAGCATATCTTGATGCTGCACCATACACAGCAAAAGCAAACGTTCCATATCGTGACGAATATGCTCCAGGTGCTCAGATGTGGGTTACTGAATCAGGTGACGCAGGCGGCGGCGGATGTGAATGGGCATCTACATACCTTGATGTTTTCCGTACATTAAATGAACTTGGAACCTTCGCAACTATTACAGATGGTATCATCTTCCACAATACTCTTGCTTCATCTGACTACGGTTGGTTAAAACACGGTACATTTGAACCAAGACCAAACTACTTTGCAGTACTCCTTTGGAGCAGACTCATGGGTACAACTGTATACGATTCTGAAATCGCTATCCAGGAAGGCGCTCACGTATTCTGTCACTCACGCAAGGACGGAAAAGATGGTTGTGTATACTTAGTAATCAACAACTCTCTTACAGATACTACAAAAGTAGAATTACCAAAAGAAGCACTTCAGTACACACTTTGTGGCAACGGCAATGTTCGTAACACTTCTATCTACTTAAATGGTAAAGAACTTACATTAGGTGAAAATGACGAGCTTCCAGCAATGGAAGGCGTAGAGGTGTCTGGTACAATCGAGCTTGCACCAGGAACATGTACTTTCCTTGTAATGTAATTGATATTTAAACAAAAAAAGCGTAACAGACTTATATCTGCTACGCTTTTTTATTTTCGTTGCCATCATAAATTATTAATCTCTCGATTCTATCATTAACAATGTGCCTTGTTTCACACGAATTGTCGCAACCTCATCAACAATTACATTACTGATTCCCAAGGACGAGAAACACTTCAAATCTGCATCTTGTAAAGGATATTTCACCCCTTCTAGTGTTACACCTTTTGCATCACCCTTTACAGGCAATACAGAAATGAATTCCCCAAATTGTTCTTTTTGGGCAATTTCCAAAACATCATCTATCATACGAATACGATTGTGTGCATCTATCAATTCAATCGATACACGTTCCTCTAGACCAATCCCCAGCAAATTCACATTCGCCAGCACATGGTCGAGACGTGTTCCTGTCGCGCCTAATACTGTGATTGAAGTCGCCCCACGACGAATTGCCTCTCGGATAACAAACTCTGTGTCTGTGTCGTCCTTAATCGGATTTAAGCGAAGAATTTCTATCTCTTCCCTGTTAGAAAAATCACTTAAACTCTCGCCCGAAACGGAATCAAAATCCCCAGCAATCACATCTGGTACTATACCAACGCGATGCAAAAAATCCATACCAGAATCTGCCGCAATCAATGCATTGTATTTATTTTCTTTCAAGTAATTCAAGGCGAACTCATCATCGATGTGTCCTCCTGAAACAATCACATATCTCATAAAGTTCCTCTTCTTGATTAAAAACGGCAGGTTCCCCCGCCGTTTCATTCCTATTTATTCAAGTCTTCATACAAAGCCTTGATATTCTCGTAAATAAACTCTGGCTTTGTCTCACTCGCCTCTACATCTTCCATTGTGCCTTCCCCACTTAAAACGAAGATAGAATGGATTCCTGCATTTACACCACATGCGATATCGGTATAGAGTCTATCGCCGATTACAGCAGTTTCCTCTGGCTTAAAGCCTGCCTTTTCCATGGCAAGAAGCGCCATAGTAGGTTCTGGTTTGCCGATGAATTTTGGCATACGTTTTGTAGCATTGTAAAGCATCTGACTTACAGAGCCACAGTCTGGTACATAGCCGTACCAAGTTGGGCATACCCAGTCTGGGTTGGTGGCGATGTAGTCTACACCTTTATTTAGCAGGATGCAAGCATCCTCTAATTTCTGAAAGCTAAGTTCTGTATCAAAGCCCATGCATAAACAGTCAATGTCATCTTCCAATTTATCTGTGATAGGAAGTCCACCTTCTCGAAGCTGTTCTTTGAAGGATGTAGTTCCAAATGCATAAATCTTGTGATAATTCTTCTCCTGTAAATACAACACAGTTGCATTTGTAGAAGTAAGGAAGTCATCTGCTGTAGATGCGATTCCTAATTTTTCTAATTTTTCAATATATTTATCTACACTCTTGGATGAATTGTTGGTTAAAAAGAAATACTTGCCACCAATACTTTTCACATAGTCTAAAAAGTCCAATGTGCCATCAAATAAATCGTCATCCAAATAAATGGTGCCGTCCATATCTAGCAAATAAAGCTTTACGTCTTTTAACATAATCTCTCTCCACTCCGTATTTCAACACTATGCATTCAACTTATCCAAGAAACATTTTACGTTTTCTTCAATATCGCCATTAAATACGGAGCTGCCTGCAACGATAATGTTTGCGCCAGCTGCCAAGAACTGCTCTACATTTTCCAAAGTGATACCACCGTCTACTTCAATGTCTACTTCGTATCCCTTTTCGTCTATAATCTTTTTCAATTCACGCACTTTATCGATGGTGTAAGGAATCATCTTCTGTCCGCCGAAACCTGGGTTTACAGACATAACAAGCACCATGTTTACCTTGTGAAGGATTGGAAGAATTTGACATACTGGAGTTGCTGGATTAATCGCTACCCCTGCAAGTACGCCCTTTTCCTTGATTGCTTCAATCGTTCTATCCAAATGCACACATGCCTCTGCATGCACTGTAATGATATCTGCACCAACTTTTACAAATTCATCAATATATCTGTCTGGATCTTCAATCATAAGATGTGCGTCAAATACACGCTCTGTACATGGACGAATGCTCTTGATAACTGGCATTCCGTAAGAAATACTTGGTACGAATTTGCCGTCCATAACATCAATATGCACATACTGTGCACCTGCTTCATCAATCAGGCGGATCTGCTCGCCTAAGTTACTAAAATCGGATGCTAAAATAGATGGTGATAAACAATTCATATTCTTCCTCCTGGTGTTTCAAACACAGTGATTAGTATTTTTTAATCTGCTTCATCTCATTATAGAGCAAAACATAATTATCGTATCGAATTTGGCTGATTTTGCCTTCTGCCAGGGCATCCTTTACCCCGCAGTTTGGTTCATTGATGTGACTACAGCCCTGAAATTTACAATAAGGCTCATGCTCCAAAAATTCTGGATAGCATGTCCACAAATCTTCTTTTTCGAATCCTGGCATATCCATGGAACTAAAACCAGGTGTATCCATGATATAAGCATCATCCCCTAATGGAATAATCTCCGAATGACGGGTGGTATGCTTACCTCGTTCAATCTTCTGACTAATCGAACCGGTCTCCATATAAACAGAATCCTGCAGCTGGTTAATCAACGAAGATTTTCCTACGCCCGAAGGTCCGGCCACCGTAGTAGTCTTCCCTTTCAAAAGTTCTTTTAATCCTTCCAGGTTAATTCCTGCTTTCGCACTGGTAAAAATCACCTCATAGCCCGCTGGCTTATAAATCGCTTCCAGTTCCTGCTTCTGTTCCTCGGTTACCAAATCACATTTGTTGAAGCAAATGGTTACTGGCACCTTCTGATATTCCATCATACACAAAAATCTGTCTAACAGATTAAAGTTAGGATCTGGTTTCGCCGCAGCAAAAATCACCAATGCCATATCAATATTGGAAACCGCCGGGCGAATCAACTCGTTCTGACGTGGCAGAATCGCCTCTACATTTCCTTTTTTATTCTCTTCATCAATCACCGCAATCTCTACATTATCTCCTACCAGAGGCTTGATTTTCTGATTACGGAAGGCGCCTTTTGCCTTACATTCATAAATTCCGGTTCCTACTACGTGAACGTAGTAGAAACCGGAAATTCCTTTTACAATCTTACCTTGCATTATTTACCTGTTATTTATAGAAAATTAGTTTTCAGAACCTTCATCTACAGAAGCACCAGCACCTGTATCTGTACCAGCATTACCACCATCGCCTGTACCTGTTCCATCACCGGTGCCTGTACCATCACCTGTACCTGTGCCATTACCGGTTCCATCACCAGCATTTGTTTCACCGTCTTCAGTTCCTTCTGTACCTTCGGTACCATCTTCTGTACTAGTATCTTCCTCTGTTCCCGCACTCGTGTCTTTTCCAAGGCTTACATAAACTTTAATAGTGCTTCCTACAGGCATCTCTTTTCCAGCACCTTCTACTTTGAATACTAATCCAGCTTTCTGACTGTCATGATGTTCTAATTTGATATCTACTTTAAATCCAGCAGCTTCTAATGCTTTCTTCGCTTCATCAGATGTTTTATTCACTAAATCAGCTGGAACCATTGCTTTTTCAGGTCCTTCACTAATTACAATAGTAACACGGGTTCCTTTTTTCTTTCTTTCCCCTTCTTCTGGGCTCTGAGAAATTACTTTACCCTTTTCTACTTCATCATTGTAAGCATATTCTTTTGTAACAAGGAAACCTTTGTCTTTTAATGTCTTTTCAGCGTCATCTTCTTTTTCGCCAACTACATCAGGAATTTCGATAACCTTCTCACTAGGATTATCACCTGCAATAACTACGAAAATAACGGTTCCTTTATCTACCATAACGCCTTCTGTTTCACTCTGATCCAAAATAGTTCCGTCTGGTTTGTCAGATGAATCATCTTCTGACATTACAGAAAGTTCAAGGCCAATCTTTTCTAAAGCTTTTTCAGCCTCTTCTTGACTCATACCCAGAATATTAATCATCTTAACCTGATCTTTTTTCTCAGTATCTTTGTCCGTTTCTGTTTCAGTTTCAAATTCTGATTCTGTCTGCTGTGTATTTGGTTTTTCAGTATTATCTTTTCCAAAGTTAAAGAAGTTGCTTGCGATACTGAACACCAGCCAGCCTACGAGGAAAAGAATCACTACAAACAAAGCAATTCCCGCAACCGTAACTACTTTTTCCATCTTAGGATCTAAGAAACCAGTAGCATCTTCACTATCTTCATCGTCATCTTCATATTCATAATATTCATCATCTTCAGAACCAGCAAAACCATTTTCGCGCTCTAAATCAGCTTCATCAGCAGTATTCTGAATCATCTCTAATTCATCACCATTGATAATACGAGTATCACTTGTTACGGCTGGTGCGATTACTACGAAATCTTCATCTGGTGTAGCAAGTGCCTGACGTAAATCAGCCAACAGTTCCACTACTGTCTGATATCTACGTTCTGGATTTTTCTGTGTACATTTTAAAATAATCTTTTCATAGCTGATAGGAAGATCCTCTGCATATGCACTTGGCATTACCATTTCTTCCTGCAAATGCTGGATAGCTACTGCAACTGTAGTTTCTCCATCAAATGGCACACGTCCTGTTACCATTTCGTACATTACGATACCAAGAGAATACAAATCACTTCTTCCATCAATAAATCCGTTTCTTGCCTGCTCAGGAGATGCATAGTGCACCGAACCCATCGCATCAGCACTAATGGTATTAGAACTGATTGCTTTTGCGATACCAAAATCAGTTACTTTCACCTTTCCTTCTGTAGAAATCATGATATTCTGTGGTTTGATATCTCTATGTGTAATATCTTTATTGTGTGCAGCTTCAATACCTCTTGCTACCTGAATCGCAATACTGGTAGCTTCTTTGAACGAAAGCTGTCCTTTTTTCTCTACATATGTTTTTAAGGTAATACCTTCGATATATTCCATAACGATGAAGTGTAAACCACTTTCACTTCCTACATCGTAGATATTTACAATATTTGGATGTTCCAATCCAGCTGCGGACTGTGCTTCTGTACGGAATTTTGTTACAAAATTGATATCTTCTGAAAATTCCTGTTTCAACACTTTGATAGCTACGACACGACCAAGAATATGATCCTTCGCCTTATAAACGTCAGACATTCCGCCTGCGCCAACTTTACTTAATATTTCATATCTGTCTACTAAAAACATTCCTTCTGCTAACATTATTTCACCTCATCATGATATGGTCTTAACACTACAGCAGTAATATTATCCTGCCCACCATTTTTGTTTGCTTCATCTACCAGTTTTCGTGCGATATTCTCACTATGTACATTCGATAAAACGATTTCTAAAATTCGTTCATCTGTCACCATATTAGATAACCCATCTGTACAAAGAAGTACGGTGTCATTATCCTGCAATTCAACTTCAAAGATATCTGACTTAACTTTTTCAGTTACTCCAACAGCTCGGGTAATTACGTTTTTCTTCTCATGCTTACGAGCATCCGCTGGATCTACCTTACCCATACGAACCATTTCTTCTACATACGAATGGTCTTTGGTGATCTGTTCAATTGTCTCGCCTATAACATACAAGCGGCTATCACCCACGTTCGCCACATACATTTTGTGGTCTAAAATCGTGGCTGCTACTACCGTCGTACCCATGCCTTGTTTCTCTGCATCTTCCCTGGATTCAATCACCAAAATCTCGTTTGCTTTTTGAATGGCATCTCTTAAGATTCGAATAGGATTCTCTGAACGACTTCTGGAGGCATGTGCTACGATACGCTCAACAGTGTATCTGGAAGCATATTCCCCTGCCTTGTGTCCTCCCATACCATCACAAACGATGTATAAATTTGGCAAATTACCAATTGGAGTATCCGAAGAAAAGCAGTAGTCCTGGTTCATAGTACGCAGCGCGCCTGTGTCCGTAATGGAAAACGTCTTCATTCCTTCGCTGTCCTTTCTTTACTATCGTATGCAGGGCATAGTACCACGCATACTAATTTCATCATATTATTCTATCACACAACCTAAAAAAGGGCAAGTGTTAGCCACTCGCCCCTATCATTCTTTCTAAAAAATTTATAATTCCCCGGAGGGCTGTCGCAAATATTACTTTGTCGATGCCTTATTTTTTATTTTGCAATAGATATGTCTCTGTATTTTGCATGCATTTTCTTCCAGTTAAGAAAAACGCTTTATTTCTAAGAAACACTCTGCGTGCTTTTATGATTCATTCTGTCTGTCAAAAGTTTTACAATCTGCACCACTTTGTCCGTGTGCAAAAGGACACCCTTACGAGGATTTCGTAGTTTCTCTTATGTGGGCAGGATTATAAAATGTCATGAGCCATGCAAACTGTCTGAGGTGCCGTAC